>CBDURI010000220.1:0-5082 GCA_965369435.1 uncultured bacterium | reverse complement strand
CGGCACGAAATTGGTTTGGCGGTTTGCGCAGGCGAAATGATCGCCGTCGACTTCGAACTGCTTGGCGCCGGGGATTGCAGCCGCTAGCGCGTATTGACGGCGGGTGGGTACGATTCTGTCGCGTGTTGTGACGACGACTGCCGTCGGCACCGCGATGTTCGAAGCCCAGTTGCGCGACGAGAAACGAAGGACGGCGCGCGTTGCCTGCGCGAGCGCAGCGGGGTCGGAGCCTGACATCTCTTTGCGTACGTAGTCTTTGACCTTCGGCGCGGGAATGTCTCTGACCATGCCTTCGATGATCTGGCCGAGCACGAGCTTGGGCGCGACGCGAGCACCGATGACAGCGCCGGGCAAGATCGCTCGCGTGAGGACCGGGTACCGCTCCGGCGTGAAATGCCTCGCCGTCGCGCAAAGAACCAACCCGCGTACACGCTCGGGGTGCCGGCTCCAACAGAGTTTCGCAATGGGCCCGCCCATCGAATATCCGACGGCGATGAACTTACGGATGCCGAGCGCGTCCGCCACGGCGACGACATCGTCCGCACAATCCTTCAATCGAAAGCGGCGCGTCGGGATCCCTTGGCCATGGCCGCGGTGATCGACCGCCACGACACGGTAGCGCTCGGCGAGATCGGAAAACGCGGTGAACCAATTCAGTGGCCCGGTCGCGGCAAGGCCATGGAGCAACATCAGCGTGGGGGCTCCCTCGGGCCCCTTGTACTCGACCGCACGGATACGACCGCGGCCTTTCAAGTCCAAAAAGAGCTCCTCACGCTCGGCGCTTGGCCTCTTTCGCGTCGAGGTTCGACCTTCTTGCCATTCTTGTGCCACTGCACTCGAGCGTGCGGGCAGTGCGGGCCAAGTGCAAGTGGCAGGGCGCCCGCGGTGCGATCCTTGCCCGACCAATCACCTTGATCCCTCCGGAGTCTCCCATGGCGAAGCGCGCAGCTTGATCTGCCTGGTTGAAAGGCCGGAGTGCCCATGCTTCCCTCGTGCCTCCGGCATGCGCGAAACGGTTGAACAGTGGCTGAAGCTAGCGGGGTTGAAAGAGTCGGCGATCGAAGCGTCGACTACGCTCGTTCTGCTGTGCGCCATGTTGGCGCTGGCTTGGGTTGTCGATTTCGTAGTCCGCAAGGTCCTGCTCCGCTTCGCAGCCGCGCTTGCCAAGCGCACTCAAGCCAAGTGGGACGACAAGCTTCTTGAACACCGGGCGTTTCACAGGGGCGCGCACATCGTTGGGGCCTTGGTCGTCTACGCCTTAGCGCCCGCGGTTTTCGCAAATTGGCCCACGCTCAACGCGATTATCCGCAACGTGCTCGAGGCGTATGTGGTGCTGGTGACGTTGTTGGCAATCACAGGAGCGCTTCGCGCCTTTTTGGACGTCTATCAAGCCAACCATCCTGAAAGCCGAGTCCCGATGCGCGTGTTGGTCCAAGCGACGACCATCGCGATGTGGTTCATCGGTTTGATCATCATCATCGCGCTTCTCATCGATCAGTCACCGACTGTCTTGCTAGGCGGACTTGGGGCGATGACCGCGGTACTGGCGATCGTCTACAAGGACTCGCTGCTCGGTTTCGTCGCCGGCATTCAAATCGCATCGAATGATCTGCTTCGCAAGGGAGATTGGATCGAGATGCCCGACTACAACGCCGACGGCGACGTGATCCAGATAGGGCTAACGACCATCAAGGTGCAGAACTGGGACAAGACGATCACGTCGATCCCGTCCTATGCGATCATCACCGCTAGCTTCAAGAATTGGCGCGGGATGAGCGAATCCGGAGGGCGGCGCATCAAACGCGCGATCCAAATCGACATGAACAGTGTTGAGTTCTGCACGCAGGACATGATCGATCGGTTTCGCAGGATCGACGACCTGAAAGATTACATCGGCGAGAAGCAAAAGGAGCTTCAAGATTGGAACGCGAAACGCAAGATCGACGACAGTGTGCTCGTCAACGGCCGGCGCATGACGAACCTCGGGACGTTCCGAGCTTACCTAGTCTCGTATCTTCGAAACCATCCGATGATCAACCAAGACATGACTTTTCTAGTGCGCCAGCTGCCGCCGACCGCTGCGGGTTTGCCAATCGAGATCTATGTGTTCAGCGGGGACAAACGCTGGGCGGCGTACGAGGACATCCAATCGGACATCTTCGATCACATCTTGGCGGTGATCCCGGAGTTCGACCTACGGGTGTATCAACACCCAAGCGGGAAGGACGTCCAGGAAATTGCTTCCTTCGGACAAGGCCTCGGTGGCGATCGATAGGCGCCCTTGCCGTATCCTCGTGGCACGCTTCTTCAGCTGGTCCCGTTCGAAGCGCAACTCCCTCCACATCGTCTAGTCACCATTCGGATCCTTAGGCGCTGGAGGAACTGCGCTTCGGCGGGCCGCGGCACGGATGCCACCCCGAGTGTAGCGGCCCATCAACGAGTGCCATTCCATGACGACGCTGCCGCCCGTGTCGTTGTGTCGCGATTCAAAGGCAGCGATGAGATCGAGGCACGCGTGGTCGATGAAATCGAGCTCGTCGACATGCATGTGAAGCTCAGTACCGGGAGGGATCTCCTCGAGGGCAGCAGCGAGCCGGGGGAGCGCGACAAACGTCGCCGCGCCGTGGAGATGCAGCTCGATGCGGTCACCCACATCGACGCGCTCGATGTCGAGGTGCGCCAATGAGTAGACCAACCTGAGGGTCGAAAGCACGAGCCCGATGATGATGCCCGTCAGGAGGTCGATGGCCACGATGCCGATGACGGTCGCCGCGTAAATCCCGAAGATGGGCCAGCCGTATTCGAGGAGCTTCCTAGGGCCGGAAACCTGGAGGAGGCGGACGCCGACGTAGATCAGGATCGCAGCCAGAGCCGACTCTGGCACGAAACCGAGGAGTCCTGGAACGAGTGCGGCAAACAAGAAGATCCACATTGCCTGCAAGACGGAGGAGGATCCGGTTTCCGCGCCCGCCTCGACGTTGGCCGTGCTGCGGCTGATGACACCCGTAATCGGGAGCGCTCCCAAAGCGCCGCATGCAAGGTTGCCGATGCCCTGCGCTGCCAGCTCGCGGTCGTAGTTGGTGCGCTGGCCCTGGTGCATACCGGAGACGGCGGTAGCGCAGAGCAGCGTCTCGGCGCTGGCGACGAAAGCGAGGGCCGCGCCAGATATCAAGATGTCGACCTCGAGGAACTTTGAAAGTGTGCTGGCGGTTGGCAGGGTGATGTAGGCGAAGAGCGAGTCTTTGACGACGACGTAGTCGATCGGCAGCCGAAGCATCGCGGCGGCGATCGACGCAACGAGGACGCCTGCAAGTGCGCCAGGAACAAAACGCACTCTCGAAGGACGGAAACGATCCCAGATCACGATTGTGAGCAGCGTGGCCACCCCGATCGACGCGGCAATGTAATGATAGCGCTCACCCCCAGTCGTGAACGCCTTCAGCACACCAGCGGGGATCTTGTAGATGTTGTAGAGGACACTGCCTTCGACGTCGTCGTCGATCATCACGTGGAACTGCTTGACGACGATGATGATCCCAATCCCGGCCAACATCCCGCGGATGACGGCCGGGGAGACCGCGCGAAAATAGGCCCCGAACCTGAGAAAGCCCGCGGCCGCCTGCAGCAGCCCCGCGATCATGACGATGGCGGCGATGCTGGTGATGCCATAGGGGTCCTCCTCGCTGCGATAGGCGCCGACCCATTGGAGCACGAGCACGCTCAAACCCGCCGACGGCCCCGAAATCTGAAGGGGCGCACCGCCGAGGAAGCCCACGGTGATGCCGCCCACCACTGCGGTGATCAACCCGAGCATGGCCGGCATTCCCGACGCACGCGCAATCCCCATGGACAGCGGGAGCGCGATCAGGAAGACCACAACCGAGGGCGGTACGTCTTTCACGACCGCCCTCAGCCTGTCGTTCAGCGCAGTGATCCCCGGCTCCTTCGATCTGCAGGCGGTTGCAAGGGGGTCATATACCACGGGAGGTGGCGACGGCGCCCTGAATCTTCCCAGGGACGACTCCTGCCGAACGCCCCCTCGTGTCCTGAGGAGCGCGGTCAGAAGTAGAGCTGGACGCTAGGGCCGAGCGTCTGGATCCGGTGTGTGAAGAACTGTCCATTCGGGGAGTGGCCGTTGTAGTACTTGATGAGAAAGTCGACCCGATAACTCGATTCTCCGACCGGATCGAGCGTCACGCCGGCGACGAGGGAAGCATCGGGCTGCCAATTGCTTTGCTGCCAGAACCCCATGTCGAGTGCGAACAAGATCTCGAGCCGGTGCTTCGTAGAGGTGGTGAAAGGACGAAACTCGAGGCCGCCTTCGAGCGACCAGCGATCCAGGCTCGAAGGCTCGCGCCGCACCATGACTCCTGTTCCCGCGTATGCGCGCAGCCATGCGAGCGGATCATACGAGAGCAATACACTGAGCTCCTCAAACGAAAGGTTGAGGCGCTCGACTTCGTTGTTCAACAGGAACTCGTCGCCGAGGTGCGAGCTTTGATGGATGATCCGAGTCAAGATGGAGAACGAATCGAACGCGTAGGTAAACGTGATGCCGCCGAGATAGTCGGCGTTCACCAAGTCGTTTGAGGGCGCGCCAAAGTCGAAGATCGAGAACACGCCGCCCTGAATGCCGATTTCCCAACCGCCTCGCCCGAGTCGGTTTTGCTGAACGATTGCGATTGACACCCCTGCGTCGACCGTGCCGATGTGGGTGAAGTCTGCGTCATCGAAGTGGTACAGGTAACCAATCGCAAATCGAGGCCACCGAAGGTCTGCAGTAAGAGGCGCGAAGAGGGACTCGCGTGGAAACACCCGAAGCGTCGGTTCTTCTACTGACTGCGCCCACGCCCACGACGAGCAGAGCGCCGATGTGACCAGCGCACCCACGAACACGATGAGGCGGAGCTTGCATCGGGGGTCATTCATGCTCTCGGTCATCTGAGAACCTACCTTCCCAGGTTCGACCCCGGGCTCAACCTGGGAAGGCTTGTGGATACGGCGTTTGAGGTTGTGTGTGACCATACCAGCGAAACCTTCCCAGGGACGAGTTCAGCGCCCCCGGGATTGACATTGCCCGTG
>CBDURI010000219.1:0-5093 GCA_965369435.1 uncultured bacterium | reverse complement strand
GGCGGCACGGGCGGCGGCACGTGCGAGGTGACGATCGCGTTTACCGGATCGTAACCGCAGTCCAAGAGCTACGGTTCGCTCGACTCCTCGTTTTCGCCTTCGGCCTCGGGGCCTTCGGCGATGGCATAGTTGAGGTGAAACTCGACTCGGCGATTCTGCGCCAACGCCATCTTGGTCCGTGCGTCCGGCACCAGCGGCCGCGTCTCACCAAACCCCTCCGCGATGAGACGGTCTCTGCGAACTCCACCTTCGTCGACCAGATACCGGGCGACCGATTCAGCGCGCTGTTGGGAAAGCCCCATGTTGTAGCTGGCTCGGCCGGTCGAGTCGGTATGGCCCTCGACGCGGATGATCGGAATCTCCGGGTGAGCGATCAGAACCTCGGCCACGTTGTCGAGCACCGCATGAGAGCGCCTCTGGAGCTGCGCGCTGTCCGAGTTGAAGTAGATCTTATCGAGGATCTCGAGTCGAGTGTCTTCAATGACGACGTGCTGCTCTTCCGGGCAACCTTGATTCTCGACGGGACCCGGATCGTCCGGGCAATTGTCGATTCGATCGGGGACGCCGTCGCCGTCTCGGTCGGAATCCGGGTCGGCGACCACGACCTCGACCGCATCCGGCTCCGCTTCCACGACGACGCTCTTTTGTTTCGCGGGCATCGTGTAACCGAGCATGCCGATCAGACGCCAATCGGGATTGCCATAGCCCGAGGTCACGCCTCCCGTGCCGGCGATGCCCACCGCAAACCCCTTGCGATGCAGGTACTTGAAGCCGCCGAGAAGCTCGACCGGTGATTCCTGGCTCCCGCCGAAGCCGGTTCCCGTGGCGGCCGCGGTTCGACCAAACGCTTCCACCGTGAGCATGAACTGCTCCTGCCCCAAGAGGAGCTGCACCGCGGCCCCGAACGTCAGCTGGTTGCCGATACCGAGTGAAGGGATGTCTTGCGTGAAACTCGTCTTGTAGCCGAGGTTGAGTGGAATCCGAACCCACTCCCCCACGTTGAAGGTTCCCAGGACTTCGAACCATCCGCCGACGTGGGGGCTCTTGTCTGGCTCACCGAGGTAATTTTGCACCGGTCTCGCCGCGGACGCCGTGTTGGTGGTCAGCGTGGCTTGCGCTGCCAACTGAAAGATGTTCTCGCGCGTCCCATACAGCACCCCGCGAGCGCCTACATACAAATCGCCGAGGCCGCTTCCCCTCGGAATCAGAGCACCCAGCCCGATGGATTCGAGGAAGCCGGTGCCGGCGTCGGTCAGGTTGTCGTCGAGGATGAACGTGTACGGAACATCCATGAAGATGACGAGGCGCTCCCACAAACCGAGGCTCCACGTGAGGTGACCCGTAAGCTGTGAGTGGACGAGTGCGAGGCGCTGATCGGGGATCGGGCCGTTGGTCACTTGGAGCTCCAGCGCGTCTCGTGAGAAGTCCAAGTAGACCTGGAAGCCGAACCGCAAGTGCCCCTGCCCGTCGGCATTGCTCACCGCGAACCCGTCGGTCGTCAGTTCCGAGGGTCGAAACTGGTTCAAATCGAACTGAGGAAGCGTCTGCGCGCCGGCACCCGACGCAAAGCCAAGACCACCCACGATGGTCGCCAGGAACACGACCCAAGCCCGGCAGGACATCGGCTCCTTGGTACCATCTCGAGGGGTCAGTCACGAAGTTTTGCTCAACTTCGCCTCCCTGGCTTGCTGAGGAGATAGCTTGCCATGAAGCGCTTTGCTAGGGCTTCAGGAGAAACCAACGAGCTCGTAGTCGTCCGCGCGGAGGTTGCGCGCTCGAACGACGAACTCGGCGGCAAAGCCCGGGTAGAGGGAATGGTTGCTTCCGTCTTTGTCGAGGTACCAGCTGTCGCAGCCCCCCCAGACCATGTATTTCATGCGCTTCTGGATGCCTGCGTTGTACTCGTCTTGCTTGCTCTGATGCACATCCATGTACTTTAGGTTCTCTGCCATGAGCTTCTTGATCGCCTGCAGAGCGTGGGATATCTGCGCCTCTGTATAGACGAGAACCGACGTGTGACCGGGACCGGTGTTCGGGCCCATCATGATGAACCAGTTGGGGAAGCCAGCGACCGTGATGCCCATGTATGCGGTCGCGCCACGGCTCCAAGTGTCCCCGAGCGTGCGCCCGTCGCGACCAATGATCGGAAACGGCGAGTTGGCAAGGCCCAGCTTGTAACCCGTCGCGAGCACGATCGCGTCCGATTCGTGCAGTGTCCCATCCTTCGTTCGAACGCCGCGGGATTCGATACCTTCGATCGCGTCCGTGACGAGGTTCACGTTGTCGAGCTCGAATGCCGCCAAATAGTCGTCGGAAACCAGAACGCGCTTGCAGCCGAACTGAAAGTCGGGCGTGAGCTTCTTGCGCAGCTCCGGGTCTTTGACCTGGCGCCGCAGATTCCACATCGAGATGAATACACCGATTCGCGAGAGGATCTTCGAGTTGAAGAAGACGATGGGGCCTAGCGCCTCGCTCATCCAGTATTTCACGAAGCGGCTTGCGTGAAGGAAGAATGGAACCCGCGCCAAGACCCTCCGCAGCCATTTCGGATAGAAGGCGTCGAACTTGGGGACGACCCAGGCCGGCGTGCGCTGAAAAACGCTCAACATGGCGACGATGGGCGCGATGCTCGGGACGACTTGAACGGCGCTGGCTCCGGTCCCGATGACAGCGACCCGTTTGCCGGTCAGGTCGACATCATGGTTCCAGCGCGCCGTGTGCATCATCTCGCCTTCGAAATCATCCATGCCGGCGATGTCGGGATAGGCCGGATCGACCAGGCCGCCGACTCCGGCGATCACAGCGCGTGCGGTGAAGGTTTCCCCGTCGCCCGTCGTCAGCGTCCAAGCTCCCGCCTCTTCATCGAAACGAGCTTCGACGACCTCGGTGTTGAGCCTCATCCGTTCGCGGAGCTTCCACTTGTCGACGACGCCAAGAAGGTACTCTTGAATTTCCCAGGACGTCGCGTAGCGCCGACTCCAGTTGGGGTTCTGCTCGAACGAGAGTGAATAGACGTGTGACTGCACGTCGCAAGCACAGCCCGGGTAGTTGTTGTCCCGCCAGGTGCCGCCGATCTCGTCAGCGCGCTCGAAGATCGTGAACGAGTGGATGCCCGCTTTGATCAGCTGAATGGCGGCTCCGATCCCTGCGAAACCCGCTCCAATGATGGCGACCGGAAAGTCGGTACGTTCGTGCATGGAGACGCAGGCTAATGCAGCGCCGGTGGCCGTGCCAACCTCGGCGCCAGTGTCGATCTGGCGCAAAACATTCGCTGCGTGTAGCAGCGCACGCGAGTGTCTTCGACGGCGCGGCGCGATGCAGCTACGTTGCCTCGACGATGGAAATGACCGTGTTCCAGAGAATCGAGGCCGGAGTTTCAGGGCGCTTGCTGCGCGCGTCCGATTCGTTCGTGAGGCGCATGACGAGGCATCGCCGAATGGTCGACGGCGAGTCGCTCGATCGGCGCGCTCAATACATGTTCGAGCTCGGCAGATTTGCCGAACGGTCTTTGCCGAGCATGACGCCGGAACGCGCGCGAGCTTACTACGCGCGCTTGTGCCGGGTACTCGAAGCGGCGCCACCAGAGGTCGCTCGAACGTCGGAGCTGACGATTCCGTTGCGCTCGGGCACATGCCCCGGGCGTGCCTATTACCCGCCGGGTGCAGACGCAGGGACTCACGCCGTGCCCGGCCTGGTCTACTACCACGGCGGCGGGTTCACGATCGGTGACATCGACACCCATGACACTGTGTGTCGACGTCTTTGTGTCGCGGCGAGCTGCGTGGTGGTCTCAGTCGACTATCGCTTGGCGCCGGAGAATCGGTTTCCAGCGGCGGTCGAGGATTGCTACGACGCTTACAGCTGGGTGCGTGACCACGCGCAGGAGCTAGGCATTGCTTCGGATCGAATCGCCGTGGGCGGCGACAGCGCGGGCGGGAACCTGGCGGCAGTCGTTACTTCCATCGCCCGTGACGAAGGCATGCCGACGCCGCACGTTCAGCTTCTCATCTACCCTGGGGTTGCCAACGTCGATTACGCTGGCCGCCAAAAACCCGAGCTTCAAACTGGCTACGGGCTCGACAGGAAGACCACCAACTGGTTCGGCGAGAACTACCTGCTCGGGGCCGACCACGACGACCCGCACGGGGCGCCCCTCTATCTCCAGTCACACGAGGGCCTGTCCCCGGCCATCGTCATCACTGCGCAGTTCGATCTGCTCTGCGACGAAGGAGTGGAGTACGTGGCGAAACTAGAGGCGGCCGGTGTTCCGGTGAAGCACGTGCATTTCACCGACTTGCCGCACGGCTTTGTCACCATGAGCGTGCTCCCACGTGCACGCGAAGCAATCGCCGAGCTGGCCGCCGAGCTTCGCAATGCGCTCCACGGCGAATGACTGCGATGAGGGTCACTGACTTCGATCCCTTCAGCGCGGACACGATCGAGAACCCGTATCCTTTTTACGAGGCGCTACGCGAGGAGGCGCCGCTCTTCCGGCCGGAGGGGGTCGATTGGCACTACTTGAGTCGCTACGACGACATCAAGCAAGTCACGATGGACCCGGAGCGCTTCTCGTCCAACATCGTGGCGATTCTCCTGGCGGGCGGGAGTGGACGACTGTCGACGTTCGTGCCGCCGCGCCTGCCCTTCGCGCCGCCCGACGTGCTGGCGATCCAGGACCCTCCCATTCATCGCGCCCAGCGTAAGGTCGCGACCGCTGGCCTCGGCAAGGGTTTCGTCCAAGTCCTCGAGCCTCAAGTCCGCGCGTTGGTCGACGAGAACATGAACAACGTCATTGCTGGGGGCGAGGTCGACTGGATGGACACGTTCGCGTTTCGCATCCCCATCACGCTCACGCTCGACATTCTCTCCATCCCGCGTGACGACGCCATGATGGCGAAATCCTGGGCGGACGACGCCATCGCCTTGCTCAGTGGCGTGAACACCAGATGGCAGCTGACCCGGCAGGTGATGAGGGGCTTCCGTTTTGTGAGCTGGTGTCGCACGCAGTTTCGAGAGGCCGAGGGCCGTGTCCCCCAGCCTGGTTTCATGATGGGCGCGCTGATCGACGCCGTGCGCGAAGGCACAATGAGCCG
>CBDURI010000218.1:0-5134 GCA_965369435.1 uncultured bacterium | reverse complement strand
GCCGCAGCCGACGATGGCCACCTGCGGCGGAAAACTGATGGGCGTCACACTCTCGACACCCCGCTCTCCGAGAGAAGTCAGAGTGATGGTTGCCGACGTCATCTCCGAGCTTCGAAGTGTACCCGCGCGAGCCCGGCCCACGAGGTCGGTCATGCGTGCCATCAACTCCGAAAGGCTCCCCTCGTCGGTGTTGCGCAGAGCAGGCGCAACGAGCCCCCCACCGCGCAGTGAAACCGCAAGCCCGACGTGGATCTCCTCGCGCGGCACGGCCTCCGCCCCCTGCCAGGTCGCGTTGAGCTTCTTGTGCTTACGCAGCGCCCGCGCCACGGCGCGCAAGACCAACACACCCGACACCAACCGTTCGCTGACGCTCCGGGATGCATTGGTCTCCCGAAGCCACGCCAGCGCATTGCCCATGTCGATGCTCTGCTCGACGTAGTAGTGAGGAATCTCGTCGTTGGCCCGCGTCATCGCAGCCGCGATCGCACGCTGCATACGCTCGGCGGGGGTTGACGACTTGCTCGGCTCTGGGGCGGACACCTTGGCGCCAAGCACATCGCTGGCTTGAATCGCCCCGCCCGGCCCAGTCCCACGAACCTGGGCAATGTCGACCCCGCGCCCGATCGCGATTCGGCGGGCGTAAGGGGAAATCCGGACGCGATCACTCGGTGCAACCGGCGCAGCCCTGGTCTCTGCAACCCCTCGCACGTCGTCGAGCGTGATCCGCCCGTGATCGCCACTGCCATGTACCCCTTCGAGAGCCACATCGAGCTCATGCGCCCGCCGACGCACAGCCGGAGAAGCTATCGGCCCATCGAGGTCCACCTCCGAGGCCCCCGCAGAAATGATCCTCCCGGGCACCGACGCTGGCACTGTCACCGACACTGGCACCGACGCTGGCCCTGGCACTGTCACTGACCCTGGCACTGTCACTGACCCTGCCCCTGCCCCCGTCCCGATCTCCGCCAGCACGGTCCCCACCGGCACCTTCTCCCCCTCCGCGACGAGCAACTTCTCCACCACGCCCGCTTCAAACACCTCAACCTCGATGAGCCCCTTGTCGGTCTCCACCTCCGCAATGATGTCCCCCTGCGAAACGGTATCGCCCACGGCGACGCACCACTTGGCGAGCGTCCCCGCCGTCATGTCGGCGCCAAGTGAGGGCATCACGAACTCAGCCACCGCTCACAGTCCTTTTCGCGGCTTCGACGATGCGGTCGACCTGCGGGATGGCCGCCTCTTCGAGATGCTTTGCGTATGGAATCGGCACCTCCAAGGTGCACACGCGCGCGATCGGCGCGTCGAGCTCGTAGAACGCGTCCTCGGCCAAGATGGCGCTGATCTCCGAAGCCAGGCTGCCGGTTTTCCACGCCTCGTCGATCACCACCGCGCGATGCGTACGCGACACGCTCCCGATGATCGCGTCGCGGTCGAGCGGTCGCAAGCTTCTCAAATCGATGACTTCGGCACTCACCCCTTCTGTTGCTAGCTCTTCTGCGGCCGTGAGCGCCTTGTGGACCGATCCTCCGTACGCGATGACGGTCACGTCGCGGCCGGGGCGCCGAATGGCAGCCTTCCACGGAGAGGGAGGCGTCGCCTCGGTGTCGAGCGGCCCCTCGATCCCGTAAAGCATCTGGTGCTCGAAAATGAAGACCGGGTCCGGGTCCTCGACCGCGGCGATCAACATATCGTGCGCGTCCTGCACCGTCGCCGGGGCTAGGACCTTGATCCCGGGTATGTGCGCGTACCAGTTCTCGAGGCTGTGCGAATGCTGTGCCGCAAGTTGCTTGCCGCCGCCCGTCGCCATGCGCACCGCAATCGGAATCTCGAACTGTCCGCCGGACATGTGCCGCATCACCGCGGCGTTGTTCACGACCTGATCGAGCGCCAGCAAACTGAAGTTGATGGTCATGACCTCGACGATGGGACGCATCCCACCAAGCGCCGCGCCAATGCCGGCGCCAACGAACGTGGACTCGCACAAGGGCGTATCGCGAACCCGGTCTTCTCCGAACTCCTCGAGAAGGCCCATGCTGACGGCGTATGGACCTCCGTAACGGCCCACATCTTCGCCCATGAAAAACACACGCGGGTCTTCACGCAGAAGCGTCTGAAGCGCGGTGCGAACTGCGTCTCGATACGTGGTCACGACACGTCCCTTGCATAGGTGTGATGGTGGATGTTTTCGACAGGCTCCCACTCGCCTTGCTCAGCAAACTCGACAGCCTCAGCGATTTCCTCGGCTGCATCGGCTTCGATCTTATCGATGTCAGCCTGCGTGACTAGTCCGTCGCTCATCGCGCGCCCCTGGAAGTCCTTGATGGGGTCGTGCTTTTTGTGCTCTTGGACTTCTGCCTTCGACCGGTAGAGCTCGGCGTCATACATCGAGTGGGCGCGGAACCGGTACGTCCTGAGCTCGAGGAAACGCGGTTGGCTCGTCTCGCGAATCGACTCTGCTGCGTTGTGCACGGCACGTTCGACGGCCACGACGTCCATGCCGTTGACCGACTCGGAGGGCACCCCGTATGCCGGCGGATTATTGGCGATGTCGTTGTCCGAGACGTGACGATCCAGCGCGGTCCCCATCGCGTACTCGTTGTTCTCGCACAAGAACAGCACCGGAAGCTTCCACAACGCCGCCAGGTTCAGCGACTCGTGAAACTCGCCCTCGTCGGTCGCGCCATCCCCAAAAAAGCACGCCGTCACACGGGACTCGCCCTTCATCTTGTCCGCGAGCGCCAGGCCCACCGCAATCGGCAGGCCGCCGCCCACGATGGCGTGTCCGCCGTAGAACCGCCGCTTCGCGGAAAACAAATGCATCGACCCGCCGCGGCCGCCCGAGCAACCGTTCGCCTTGCCGTACATCTCGGCCATGATCTCGCCCGCCGGAATGCCGCGAACCAGCGCCTGGCCGTGCTCGCGATAGGTCGCCACGACGTTGTCGTCCTCCCGGAGCGCGTGCATGGCGCCGACACCAACGGCTTCCTCTCCAATGTAGAGGTGCAAGAAGCCTCGGATCTTCTCCTTCGAGTAGAGCTCGGCGCTCTTTTCCTCGAGCCGACGAATGCGAATCATGTCCCGCAGCAGCTCGAGGGCGTGGTCACGTGAAATGTCCAGGTTCAACTGTCTCCTCCTTCCAGGGTCGAGGTGTCTCCTTCGGGCAACCCGAGCTCCCGCGCCTTGAGCAGACGCCGCATGATCTTTCCGCTGCGCGTCTTGGGAAGCGACTCCACAAAATCGATCTCGCGCGGCGCCACCGTGCCGAGGTTCTTTCGGCCAAATCCGATCAGCTCCTTGTGTAGCTCCTCGGTCCACTCGTGACCGGACTGCAGGCTGACGAAGGCCTTGATGATGGTGCCCGCGACCGGGTCGGGCTTGCCGATGACGCCGACCTCGGCCACCGCCGGATGTTTCATCATCACGCTCTCGACCTCGAATGGCCCGATGAGGTGCCCCGCGGACTTGATCACGTCGTCCGACCGTCCGACGAACCAGTAGTAGCCATCTTCGTCGCGACGCGCGAGGTCGCCGGACAAGTACCAACCGTCCCGAAAGCAAGCGTCGTATCGCTCCTTGTTGTTCCAATAGCCGCGAAAAATGGAAGGCCAGTCGGGACGCAACGCGAGCTCGCCGTCCTTACTGGGGTCATCGACCTCGCGCAGGCGCCCGTCGTCTCCTTCTCGAACTATGCCGGCCGTGATTCCCGGCATCGGTCTCCCCATCGAGCCGGGCTTCACATCCATCGAAGCGTAGTTCGCAATCATGATCCCGCCGGTCTCGGTTTGCCACCAGTTGTCGTGAAACGGCATGCCAAACACTTCCTGGCCCCAGATGACCGCCTGCGGATTCAACGGCTCGCCGACGCTCCCCATGAACCGAAGCGCCGAAAGGTCTTTGCTCTGGGGGAGCTCGGGGCCGGCTTTCATCAGCATACGAATGGCGGTCGGCGCCGTGTACCAGACCTGCACCCTCTCCTCTTCGAGGATCTGGTACCAGCGCTTTGGGTCGAACTCCGCTTCGTCGATGATCATCGTCACGCGATTCGTGAGCGGAGCGCTGATCCCGTACGAGGTGCCCGTTACCCAACCCGGGTCGGCCGTGCACCAATAGATGTCGCCCGGATGCATATCGAGGGCGAGCTTGCCGCTCGCATAGTGCGTCAGCACCGCCTCGTGCACGTGGTATGCGCCCTTGGGTGTGCCAGTCGTCCCGCTGGTGAAGTGGAGCAGCGCGGGCGTCTCCGGACCGGTGTCGCCGATTTCGTAGTCAGCTGAGGCATCCCCCATCGCTTCGGCCCAGTCGACCGTACCCTCGGGCTTGTCCGGTTTCTTCGAGTCCGCGATGAGAATCACGTGCTCGAGCGTCGGGATTCGGTCGCGGATGCCCGCGATACGACGCTTGTAGAGTCGCTCGGTCGTGAATAGCACCCGTGCCTCGCCGAGGTTGAGCCGCTCTGCGACTGGCTCCGGGCCGAACGCGGAAAACAAGGGGCAGAAGATGGCCCTGTGCTTCAGGGCGCCGAGCGCGCACACATAGAGTTCTGGAATCCGACCAGCGAGCGAGTAAACGCGGTCCCCCGCCTCCACGCCGAGATTGGCGAGGAGGTTCGCGAACTGATTCGTAAGCGAATCGAGGTCGGCGTAGGTGACCTCCCGGCGCTCGCCCCTCTTTCCCAGCCAGATGATGGCGGTCTGATCGCCGTGCCCCTTCGCGACGTGCCGGCCCACCGCCTCGTACGCGATGTTCAGTCCGCGACCGCCGGGCAGAGCATCGAGCTCCGCGCGCACGGATTCCCAGGAGAACGACGCTCGCTCCTGCTCGTAGTCGCTCATACTCGGAGCAACCTGATTTGCTTGAACTCGCTTCTCGATTCGCACGCTACTCAGCGTCCTCTTAGGAATCGTTCACGGAGGCCATTGGCAGCGGGGTCCGTCATGTTCGTTCTCCAGCGAGCATCTATGCATCGGGCGGGCCAACTTCGACAGGGGCCGGAACCCTGGACTCTACGCCGAAACCGCAATGAAATGGCCCCGCGGCCGCGCCAATCGTGCGTGCCGGTGCGCGACCGGCGAACGGTGTGCGCCTAAGACCCCTCGCTGCCCCCCAAAAAGCCTCCAGCCCCCGTTGGCACGTT
>CBDURI010000217.1:0-5148 GCA_965369435.1 uncultured bacterium | reverse complement strand
CAAGGCGGCGTCAACTTCGGCGTGCCGATCTTCCTCGACGTCGACCGCGATATCGTCAAGCCGGGCCTGAGCTTCACCGGCTGGGGTGGCTTCGATATCGGTTGGGTCGTCTTCGATTTTGGCCTGGGGCTTCAGTGGACGGGCATCGACACCAACAACATCAACGACCCGAACATCGTGCAGCCGTCGGGGTTCGAGCCTCTCATACGGTGGAACTTCTCTCCCGGGCTCCGCTTTCAAGTCCCGACGATCGACGCGGTTCTCCCCTACGTCACCGGGGCGTTCGATGCGAACCTGTGGAGCTTCGCGGCGCTCGGGTCTGGATGCCTCTCGTACTACTGTCGCGACGACGGCCGCGCGACGTTCGCCCCGGGCTTCACCGGGAAAGCGGGCCTCGGCATTCACCTCAAGAACGCGATGTACCTAGATGTCGGCTTTCAGTACTCGATGAGCGGCAAAGGCGACTTTTTCGACAGCTCCCAGTGGTGGGTCGAACCCTTCGTCGGCTTCATCTACCGGGGCGACAAAGACCGCTTTGGTGGCGTCGGCTACTAACGCGAGGCGCACCGCTCGTTGCCTGACTCCCGCGACGGGCTAGCTCGCTGCGGGCAACAGCGCCCAAAGAATGATCGCGCCAGTAGCGAAGGCGAAGACGCACCAGAGGCGCATCGCGGTCGGGGAGAGCTTCTTCCCCCAGTCGATCAGTGCCTTGAAGCGGTCGACGCCGAGCAACGGTAGCATCACGCCAGCAAGTAGCGTGATGGCACCGAGCACTTGAAGAAGAAGCGGCGCACGTGAAGCCGGCGCGGCAAACCAAAGCGCGAGCCCGAATACGACGCGGATCCCTGCGGCAACCCAGAGGCCGGCCTTTGTGCTGAAGCGGGTCGCGAAATCGGCGACGCGCGAGGGCGCCAGGACCCCCCACGCGCCAACCAGCAGAGCGAACACTGCAACGAGGCTGGCAATCTCGACGGCAAGCGGCATGCTAGGCGAGTTCCTTTTCGACTTCGGCCAGTATGTCGGACGCCGGCTCGTATACTGGCAGCGACTGCTCGATCTGATCCGCGGCACGCGCGACTGCGTGCATAGGCAGCTCGAGGTCGGCCAGCAATAGATGGTCGACCATGACCGTATGGCGAACGACGTACACATCTCCATCTAGGCACAGGGATCCCACCGCTAGATGGAAGCTTTGTTGAAGCGCGGCGCGCGCGTCCATGCGGTCCGCGCGGCAACACGCCGACGACAGGTCTACCCAACCGCGACCCATCGCCTGATAGTGAGACACGATCACAGCTTGCAGCCGGCCGCCTGGGTACTCGAATACCACCTTGAAGCTGTGGTCGTGCTCCTCGGCCAGCTTGTAACTGGACCTCGCGTGATCCTTGATCTCGGTCCACGTCGGCACGGGTCGGTCCTTGTAACATATGGACCCGCAGAAAGGGCTCGAATCTATGCGCACAGCGCGTACACTTCCCGACATGTTCGAACGCTTAGCCTCGCCGGTGTGGCGGTCCTCGGTCATGGCGGAGATACGGTTTGGGCCGAAAGCCTTACGCGGCACGGTCCCCTGGTTGCTCCGCACACGATTGAGGCGAATCGACAGCCTTCTGCAGGTCGCGCTGAAGAACGCCCAGGACGCGCCGCACGACCTCGCCTACGAAATGGAAAATGAGCACCTGACGTGGTCCGAGCTCGCCAGCGCCACGTCACGCGTTGCGCACGTACTTGCGGCAGCCGGCGTCAAGCGCGGGGACGTGGTTGCGCTGATTGCGGAGAACTCGCCTTTCTATATCGCGTCGGTGCTCGGTGTCACTCGCGTCGGCGCGACCGCCGCCTTGCTGAACACCAATCTGCGCGGACGTCCTCTCTCTCACGCCGTCGAAGTCTCTAAAGCGAAAGTCGTCCTGGTGAGCCATACGCTCGAGTCGGGGCTTCGGGAATGCGAAGACCTCTGCCAATCACTCGATCGCATCCTCGTATTCGACGAAAACCCCTACGCCGGCCTTCTCGCCGACACTCCCGCGACGGCCTACCCTCTGGCACCGGTTCAAGCCGAAGACGATTTCATCTACATCTACACGTCCGGGACCACGGGCCTTCCCAAGCCCTGCCGCGTTTCGCATGCGCGTGCCATTCTCGCAGGCGCGGGATTCGGGCCTTTGATGTACGACTTTCGTCCGGGCGACAAGCTCTACTGTGTGCTTCCCCTCTATCATGCGAACGGCCTCCTGCTGGGCGTATCGGCAGCGATGCTCGCGCGCATCCCGATGGCCATGCGCCGGTCCTTCAGTGCCAGCGCGTTCTGGGACGACGTGCACCGATACAAGGCGACGGCGATCCTCTACATCGGCGAGCTCTGCCGCTACTTGGTCAACTCCCCACCGCATCCAAAGGAGCTACCCAACTCCGTGCGCGTGGCTGTTGGCAATGGACTGCGCCCCGACATCTGGCCCAGGTTCAAGGCACGGTTCGGCATCGAGAACATTCGCGAGTTCTACGGGGCGACCGAGGCGCCCGGTTTCATCGCGAACATCAGTGGACGTGAGGGGTCGGTGGGCCGAGTGCCACTTGGTGGGTTGGCGGGCTGGATGCGCATCGTCCAGTACGACGTCGACCTCGACCAGCACCTCCGCAACAAGCGTGGGTTTTGTATCCCATGCGGCGACGACGAAGTCGGAGAGTTGCTGATCCGCGTCCCGAAGATGTCGGCAGGCGGGCTCGAGTACCGCGGCTATACCGACGAGTCCGCGACCGAAAAGAAGCTCCTCCACAATGTGTTCAAGAAGGGCGACCAGTACTTCCGATCGGGCGACCTGCTTCGCCGTGACCACGACGGCTTCTACTACTTCGTCGACCGCATCGGGGACACCTTTCGCTGGAAGGGCGAGAACGTGTCCACAGCAGAAGTCGCGGACGTCATCACATATGACGACGGCATCGAAGAGGCGACGGTCATCGGAGTGCACGTCCCCAACATGGACGGACAAGCCGGCCTGGCAGCCGTCGTCCCCAACGGCGAGTTCGATCCGGAAGGCTTTTGGCGCTCTGTCTCGGAGCTCCCGGCCTACGCCCAACCTCGCTTCGTGCGCGTGATGAGCGGCCTGGCGACGACGGGAACGTTCAAAATTCAGAAGAACGACCTGCGGAAGGATGGCGCGGACCCATCAAACGTCGATGACACGCTCTACGTCCGTACCAAGGGCGGCTACGAGTTACTCACCGACGAGCGCTGGGCGGACGTGAAACAAGGACGCCTAAAGCTCTAATGCCCAAAATGACTGCCGACGAAATCCAGGACTTCATGAAGAAGTTCTTCCCTCAGGCTCGGATGCCCATCGAGATCGAGGAGCTACGCGACGGCTTCTTGCGAATGCGAGTTGGCGTCACGGACCGTCACATACGCCCGGGTGGGACCGTTTCGGGTCCAGCGCTGATGAGCATCGCCGACACCGCGATGTACTACTTGGTGCTGGGGATGATCGGGCCGGTCGCGCTCGCACTGACGACGAGCCTCAACATCAACTTCCTTCGCGCGCCCAAGCTCGCCGACGTCATCGCCGAAGCGGAAATGCTCAAGCTCGGCAAACGGCTGGCAGTCGGACAGGTCACCATGTACTCGGCCGGCACCGACGATCCCGTCGCGCACGCGACCGTCACGTACTCGATCCCGCCGGACGCTATGCGTTCTGTATCGCCTTCTGAATGAGTGCGAGGTCTTCGGGCGCGTAGTCGAGTCGAAGCGCAGCGTCGTGTGCCTCGTCCGTCATTTTCTTCCACGTTTTTTGCACGATGGACATGAGTTTCGCTTCATCGTGTTTCTGGGCAAAATCGTGAAAGTAGTGCTGGAGGAAAACGAGGCAGATGACGTCCTCCATCAACTGTACGTCGGGATCGGTCTTCAGACCTCGCTTTCGCAGGAGCGTTCGTACCCGGGCCATCGTTTCGTCGTCATAGCCTACGTCTTGCAGGATCCCGGCGGCGATGTCCCCGTGCCGCTTGTAGAGGTCCGTGCGCCACTTGAGATAGCCCGCCCTGCCCTCGGGATAGGTCTCGCGCGGGACTTCCCAACGCCGGATATGCTGAGCGGGCGCGGCAAGCTTCACGGCCTCGGGCGCGTCGGGAGCGAAACGGTCGAGCCACGCAGACATCCGCCGGCTGTAGATGAGCTCCTTCGGCAGATCTTCGCCATCCACCGTCTCCAGGATCGGGTCTTCCGCGTTGGCTTCGTCGAACCTGCGGATCGCATCATCGAAGCGGGACATGTCGCGATCCTAACATGCGTGCGCTGGGGGCTCGGCGACTCGATCGATTGAGAAATTGGGACGAACGTCGACATTAGGCGTATAAGTGAGGCAAGCTCGATAGGAGGGTCCCATGGCGAGAGTCCTGCTTCTGACGACGGCTGCGTTGGCATGCCTCGTTGTTGCGCTTGGCTGCCAGCGCGAGCGCAAGGCGCTCGACTCTCCTCGCAAGTCCATCGAGCGAACGACGACGATCTGGGCATCGCCGCCCTCTGCACCAGCGGCTGATCCGGCACCTAGCGTGGCACCGAAGTCGGCTGAACCGGAGCCGATGATGACGACGCCGCCTGTCGAAGAAGTCGTCGACACGCCGGCGTTCACGCCCGACCCGACGCCTGCGACCCTCGCACCGAGCAGGCCACCTTCACAGTATCGAGACGGCTGCGGCCGGCCGCTGGTTGCCTAGCGATGGCTCGACGAATACAAGAAGAAGTACAATGTTAAGTAGAGCGTGCGCGACGGCGGTGATGGCCATCGCGCTCATCCTGGCGGCCGCGTGGTCGCTACCCGGCTGCAAACCAACGTCGACCGCGGAGCAGGCCAAGCGGCCAAACATCCTTCTCATCGTGGCCGATGACATGGGGTACTCCGATATCGGCGCATTTGGTGGAGAGATCGCAACGCCGGCTCTCGACGAGCTGGCGAACGGAGGCCTGCTGCTCAGCAACTTTCACGTGCTACCGACTTGCTCACCGACGCGGTCGGTTTTGCTGTCGGGCATGGACAACCATCGCGCGGGCCTCGGTACGATGGGCGAGCTCACCACGCCCGAAATGGAAGGCATCCCTGGGTACGCCGGGTATCTCAACTTCGAGGTGGCCCCCCTCCCCGAAGTCCTCGTGCG
>CBDURI010000216.1:0-5158 GCA_965369435.1 uncultured bacterium | reverse complement strand
TTGGATCGCTTTCACCTGCGCAATCGTCGCTGCGGCGATCATGATCTACTACCTGGTCTACCGTCCGCCGCTCGACGCCAGAGTGAAGGCGCTCATGATGTTGGGCATCGGGATCTTGCCGATCGTCACCGCCATGATCGGCAACATGGAGGGCTTGGCGGCTACCGAGCACCATGCGTTCTGTGGAAGCTGCCACACCATGGACATGCATCTCGCGGATGCTAACGACCCCGAAAGCGAGTCGTTGACCGCCATCCACTCCCGCACCACCAAGTTCGGAGACAAGAGTTGCTACGTCTGCCACAAGGACTACGGGATGTTCGGCTACGCCATGACCAAACTCGGCGGCATGGGGCACGTGTACAAGTTTCTGACCGAATACATGTGGTACGACATGGAGGAGGCGCTCCCCAAGATTCACATCGCCCGGCCCTTCAAGAACGACAACTGCATGCAGTGTCACAGCACGACGGGGAAGATCTGGAATGACGTGGCGGACCATAACGGACTTCTTGAAGACATGCGGACCGGAGAGACCAGTTGCGTGAGTGCCGGCTGTCACGGCTACGCGCATCCTTTTAGCAAACCGGAAGAGGAAACTCCATCGGACGGCGAGGTCCATTCGGCGTTGCCGGCCCCCTCTTGGGAGGGAACATGAACCCGCGAGCCAAGTTCGAGAGATTCCTCGACACCGCGTCCCGCTCGCGTCTGATGGTGTACGCCTGCGTGCTCGGGCTCATCGGCTTGGTGCTGATGAGTTGGTCGCTCTTCGACCAAGGCTGGATTCCCGTGATGATGGCGATGTCGGTCGGCCAAGGTATAGGCACGCTATCATTCGCACTGTTCCTCGTGATAGTGATTATCGACCTGCGGCAGGCAGAGTTTCGACCCTCGCTGCCGCACGAGCCACCGAAGCCCGACGACGACTAGGCGGCCGAGCGCCGGCTGCGTAGCCCGACGAGGCCCACTCCCAGCGCGAGAACGATTCCGGCCGTCAGCAACGAGCCTCGGGGAATGAACGGCATCAGCAAGAGGCACGTGAGGGCTCCGATGATCGGAACCAGACGGGGCGCGCAAAATGTGCGCAGAGGCTCGTGGTCGCGCCGCTTGATGACGGCGAGAGAGACGTTGACCGTGAAGAACACCATCAAGAGCAGCAGGCTCGTCGATCCGGCCAGGTAGGTGAGAGTCCCGGACAAGGCCAATAAGAGCGCAACCGCCAAGACGGTGACGATTGCAACGTGTGGCGTCCGCCTCTTCGAGTGCACGCGGCCGAAGGTGGATGGCAGCAAGCCTTGGCGTGACATGCCGTAGATCAGTCGTGATCCCATGATGAAGTTCAGCAGTCCCGTGTTCGCGACCGCGAAGAGCGCGATCAAGGAGAACAGCCGATCGGGGACGGCGTCAGTCGAGCGCTGAACTACCGCCAGCAGCGGAGCTTCGGACTCCTCGAGCAGGGCAGGTGGAACTACGCTCGTCGCGACAATCACGACCAGCAAGTACACGAACCCGGTGACACAGAGGGCGATCAGGATAGCGCGAGGCATGTTGCGCTCCGGGTCTTTCACCTCTTCGGCCACGTTCACCATGTCTTCGAAGCCGATGAAGGCAAAGAAGCTCAACGCGGCGCCGCGTGCGATGTTGTCCCAGCTGACCTCGCTGCTTGCCGCAATGGTTTCGGCGACACCGGCTTTGGGATCCTCGGCGAGAAAGAGCGCACCCACGATGATCACGATCAGCAACCCGGTCAGCTCGACCATCGTGGCGATGATGTTGGTCATGGACGATTCCCGCATGCCGCGAAAATTGATCGCGGCGAGCAGGAGCAAGATGCCCACCACGGTGACAGATCGTGGCAGCTCCGGGACGAGGCCGCTCATGTAGCCGCCGAATGCCACTGATACGGTCGCCAAGGAGAGGATGCCGGAGCAGAGGACGACCCAGCCGACGATCAAAGCCAAGCTCGGCCGCCCGAACGCCTGCTCGGTGAAGAATGATTCGCCGGCGCTCCGAGGGAAGCGACCGCCGAGCTCGGCATACGTCAGCGCCGTCAGACCGGCGACGAAGAGCGCCACCGCAAATGCTGCCCAGCTCGCGCTTCCGGCAACTCCAGCGACTTTGCCTACCAAGGCGTAGATCCCAGCGCCCAGGATGTCTCCGACGCCGTAGAGGACGAGCGCCCAAAAACCAAGGGATCGGCGGAGCTGAGGACGGTCAGTGTCGGTCATGCGGCTGGCGAACCTTTTCGTCGAAGCAGGGGTCGTCTACGGCGCCAAGCGCTGGTAGGCTCCCCGACTCCATGAAGCAAACCAAGATCACTCTTCAAGAGAACGAAATCCCAGAGCGTTGGTACAACATCGTCGCCGACATGCCGAACAAGCCGTTGCCCCCGCTCAACCCGCAAACGCATGAGCCGATCGGGCCGGAGGCGCTAGCGCCGCTCTTTCCGATGGCTCTAATCGAGCAGGAGGTCAGCACCGAGCGTTGGATTCCGATTCCCGAGCAGGTGAGACAGATCTACACGCAGTGGAGGCCGACGCCGATGTTCCGGGCGTACGGTCTCGAGAAGGCCCTCGATACGCCGGCGCACATTTACTACAAGTATGAGGGCGTCAGCCCCGCAGGGTCCCACAAGCCGAACACCGCGGTCCCACAGGCCTTCTACAACAAGGAAGAAGGCGTCAAGCGGATCTCGACCGAGACGGGCGCCGGCCAGTGGGGGAGTGCGCTGAGCTACGCATGCCAGCTCTTCGGAATCGGTTGCGAGGTGTACATGGTGCGTATCAGCTACGACCAAAAGCCCTACCGGAAGATGATGATGAACACCTGGGGCGCCGAGGTGATTGCGTCGCCGAGCCAGACTACCGAGGCGGGCCGCAAGATCCTCGCCGAAGATCCCGAGTCGCCCGGAAGCCTCGGCATCGCGATTTCCGAGGCCGTGGAGCGCGCCGCAAGCGATCCCGAGACGAAGTACGCGCTCGGCAGCGTGCTCAACCACGTGCTCACGCACCAGACCGTGGTTGGCCAGGAAGCCGTCATACAAATGGAGAAGGCGGGCGAGCTCCCCGACGTGGTGATCGCGCCGTTTGGCGGTGGTTCGAACTTCGCGGGGCTGAGCTTTCCGTTCCTCCGGCTGAACTTCACCGAAGGCAAGAGCATCCGCTGCCTGGCCAGCGAGCCGACCTCGTGTCCGAAGCTCACCCGTGGCGTGTTCCGTTACGACTTCGGCGACAACGTCGGCATGACGCCGCTGCTGCCGATGTACACCCTCGGCCATGATTTCGTCCCCGCGAAGATTCATGCGGGCGGCCTGCGCTACCATGGTGCGGGCGCGCTGGTGAGTCAGCTCCTTCACGACAACCTGATCGAGGCCGAGGCGGTCGATCAGATCGAGAGCTTCGAAGCGGGTGTTTTGTTCGCCCGCAACGAAGGCATCATCCCGGCTCCAGAGGCGAACCATGCGATCGCGTCAGCGATTCGCGAGGCCAATCGCGCCAAGGAAGAGGGCACCAAACGCGTCATTCTCTTCAATCTCTGCGGCCACGGTCACTTCGACATGTCCGCCTATGAAGCGTACTTCGCCGGCAAGCTCGAGCGTCACGAGCTCAGTCAACAGGACATCGACGCCGCGATCTCCAAGATCAATACACCTGAAATTCCTGCGACTGCTCCCTGAGTGTCGGCGTAGAGATCATGCGCATCACATCCATCGAACTGTTTCACGTCTCGGTGCCTCTGCCTCAGACCTTCTGGCCGTCTTGGATTCCGGGGTATCCCCAAACGCACAATCGCTTCACGCTCGCTAAGCTGACGACCAACGACGGGATCGAGGGCTACGCGGCGGGACAGTCGATGGGCAAGGAGCGCCAGGGCCTGGGCGACCTACTTGGTGGGTATTTGCTCGGTACCGATCCCACCGACATCGATCGGGTTCAGGACTTGCTCAAGCAGGCGGGGTTTCTCGGTTGGCGGAACTTCTGGCTGGAGGCGGCTTGCTGGGACATCAAGGGCAAGGCCGAAGGCAAGCCGGTCTACGAGCTGTTTGGTGGAACGCCACGTCCGCTTCCCGTCTATCTGTCGACCGGCGAGGTCCATCCACCGGAGCAACGTGTCGACGAGTTGCTCGCGATGATGGAGCGGGGCTACAGCACCGCAAAGCTTCGCGTGAAGAGTCCCCATCTCGCTGAGGACATTCGTCAAATCGAGATCGTACGCAAGGGCGTCGGGGATGATTTGGTCCTGGGAGTGGACGCGAATCAGGGCTGGTTGGTGTCGATCGTCGATCGCGTTCCCGCCTGGGATTTGAAACGCGCGACCGAGTTTGCCGCCGCGTGCCACGACAACGGTTTCTCCTGGCTCGAGGAGCCGCTCGACTGGCACGACTACGACGGCCTCGCGGCGTTGAAGAAGGTGTCGAAGGTGAAGATCGCCGGCGCCGAGCTCAATCACGGCTGGGACGAGATCAAGATCATGTTCGAGAAGGACTGCTTCGACATCTATCAGCCGGACGCCTGCTTCGCCGGGGGCATGGCTCAGGTGAAACAAGTCATCGACGCTTGCCACGAGCACGGGCGCACCTACTCACCGCACACCTGGACCAACGGCATCGGCTTCTACGTCAACTGGAACATGGCGCTGGCGGATCGCAAGAACAGCCACCCGCTCGAGTACCCGCTCGAAGAGCCTTCGTGGATTCCTAAGTTCCGAGAGGGCATCATCGACCCGATCCTCCCGAACAAGAACGGCATGCTCCCCCCGTTCCGCCGCCCCGGCCTAGGCTTCGAAATCAACAAGCGAAAGCTCCGCAAATACGGCAAACGCTTCTTCAAGCTCACGGAGACCGGCCTCAAGCTCAAAGTGATCCGCGAAAAGGGCATCAGAGCCGCGCTCGATATCAAGAAGCGCAAAGACGCACAGTAAGAGCCGGGGTGCGGCGGGGCGCGACGCGGGGTTTCAACGGACGTCGACATCAGTGCCAGCGTCGCTGCCAGTGCCAGTGCCAGCGTCAGTGTCGGCGTCAGCGTCTGTCTCGATGTCGACCTTGGGCGAGGTTTCAAACCACAAGATGTCCTGCCCAAAACACGGGGAAAACCACGTGCCGCACGGCTCATGATCCTACACAACTCGAAAGCCCGTTTGATTTCGATCGGTTAGAAGG
>CBDURI010000215.1:0-5174 GCA_965369435.1 uncultured bacterium | reverse complement strand
CGCTGAGCACGAGGAGCCCAAAGAGCGCGTGACAAATGATTCTTGCAGGTGTCATTTGCCTGCTTGTTACGAGCTGAATGTGTCAGCCGCGTGACACGGGTGTGTCGCTCCTGGGGCTATCGACGCGAGGCACCCTGAGCTGGAATCGGGTCCAGCCGCCACCGCTATCGACGGTGATCCTGCCCCCGATCTGGGCAACCAAATGCTTCACGATCGAGAGCCCCAAGCCCGTGCCGCCGAGCTCCCGGGAGCGCCCAGCGTCCACCCGGTAGAACCGCTCGAACACGCGGGGAAGGTGCTTGGCTGGGATCCCGGGGCCGGAGTTCGCGACCTCGATGACGACGTCACCTTCTGCCTCCGTGATGCCGACCCGCACCTCCCCATCCTCCGGGGTATACTTGATCGCGTTGTCGACGAGATTGACGAGCACCTGCTCGAGCGCGCGTTCCTCGGCCATCACCGGGAGCACTTTATCGAGCCCCGAGCACACCACCTTCAATCCTTTGACCTTGGACTGGGACTCGAGCCCCCGCACGACTTCGTCCAACAAAGCCCCCGCGGGGACAGGCCCGAGCTCCAGCTGGAGCTCCTCGCCCTCGAAGCGGCTCAGATCGGCCAAATCATCCACCAACGCCTGCAGACGACGGGCATGCCGGAGAATGACGTCGAGGAAACGCTTCGCCGATTCGGGGTCGTTCATCGCCCCTTCTCGAAGGGTCTCGGCAAACCCTCGAATCGCCGTCAGGGGCGTGCGCAGCTCGTGACTCGCGTTCGCAACGAAATCCCTTCGAACCTGATCGGCGACCCGCTCGGCGGTGACGTCGTGAAAGACGGTGACCACGCCCTGCCGATGGCGCAGGGGCGACACCGAGGCTCGAAGCACGCGACGGGCCCCGCCGTCTACTGCGTCGATCTCGAACTCGAGTACGGCGGACACGCCCTGCTGCGCCGCTTCGATCGCCAAATGGAAGTCCGGATGACGAATCGCCTCGACGGCGGTCCTACCTTCGGCATCGAACCCCACCAGACCGCTCAGCACCTCATTGGTGAGCGTGATGCGGCCACCGGCATCGGTCACCATGACGGCCTCGGCCATTGCATCGAGAATCGTCCGAAGGCGATCCTTGCGACTGCGCTTCTTCTGGTCGCCTGTCCAAAGGCGCTCCGCCAAGGCGTCGAGTGAGCGCCCGAGATCGCCGATCTGCCCCGGGCTGCTGAGCCGGGCACGCCTTTCGAAGTCTCGCTCCGTGAGCGCTTCGATCACCTCTTGTAGACGCTGCGTATCGAGCGCGTCACGGCGCGATGCCATCCAGCCAACGAGGCATCCCAGCACCACCGCGATGAGCACGACCACCCCGGCGGCTGCGCCCGGGAGAACGGCACGCGAGATCGCGTACAAAGCCGCCGTCATGAGCGCGATGGCGCCGCCAATCAGTGTGTACCGGCGAATCACAGCGACACAATACGCGGGGTCCGTCCCGTAACCAACCTAGGACTTGAGGGCCCGATAGCCAACACCACGCACCGTCTCGATGTGTACAGCACCCTCGCCGAGCTTTTCCCGGAGCCTCTTGACGTGCGTATCTACCGTCCGAGTCTCGACATCGGGCGAATACCCCCACACCCGTTCGAGAAGCGCGTCCCTGGACTGGACGCGGCCCGCGCGGCTCGCCAGATCCAGAAGCAACCGAAATTCGAGCGCGGTCAGGAGAACTTCTTCTCCTTGGACTTCGACCCGATGCGCGGGAACGTCGATGACGAGATCGCCCAGCGCGATCACCTGCGGGCCTTCAACCTCGGCGGGGGGAATCGTTCGCCGAAGGATCGCCTCTACTCTCAGCACGAGCTCCCTCGGACTGAAAGGCTTGGGCACGTAGTCGTCAGCGCCCACCTCGAAGCCAACTACGCGATCGACCTCGTCGCTTCTGGCAGTCAGCATGATCACCGGCAGGCGCACCGTTTGGGGGTTCCGCCGGAGGCGCCGACATACTTCGAGGCCCGAAATGTCCGGCAGCATGACATCGAGCACGAGCAGATCCGGTTGGCTCCGTTGGATCTCGGCCAGTGCAGTGTTGCCGTCGTGGGCGACGGTGACGTCGTGACCGGCCCCGCGCAGGTTGAACGCGACCAGTTCGGCAAGGTCCGTCTCGTCTTCTACGACTAGGATTCTTGAACCCATTTTATTCTGGCCGAAGCCTGCTACGCTCGGCCCCGAGGTGCCATGAGAATACCACTTGCGAACCTGCTTGCGCGCAATCCCCTCCCCAAAGTGGGTGACCTGATGCGCGAGGTGATGCGAACCAGCGATCGGGTTCAGGACCTGATCGAGTTGCTCGCGAAGGGCGATCAGGCCGGCGTCGAGCGTCTGGCCAAAGAGATCAGCACGATGGAAGGAAAGGCCGACGACGCCAAGAACGCGGCACGCTCGAAGATGCCGGTCCGGTTGCTGATGCCGGTCGACCGACGAGACGTCCTCAAGCTGATCAGCGAGATGGACGCCATCGCGGACTGCGCCGAGGACGTCGGCGTGCTGCTCACGATTCGCCCGTTGACGGTCCCTGACGAGATGAAGCCCGTTCTGCAGCTCTTCGTGCAGAGCGTGTTGGACACGGTTCGCGAGGCCGCAAAGCTCATCGACTTGATCGACGACTTGGTCGAGTCGGGCTTCTCCGGCCCTCCCGCGGAGCAGGTCCTCGAACAGTCGGCGATCCTCGGACGCGCCGAGCACGAGGCCGACAAGATCCAGGATCAATGCGCGAAGGTCCTGTTCAAGGAGGAGGACCACATGCCTCCCGCGGCGGTATTCATGTGGACGAAAGTCCTCAACAAGATTGGCGACATGGCCAATCATGCGGAAAACGTAGGGGATCAGTTCCGGCTCTTCGTCGCCGGTTAGGCGGTTTGCATGGAGCTGACCACGATCGTCCTGGCCGTCGCAGCCATCGCCGGCCTCTACATGGCCTGGAACATCGGGGCCAACGATGTGGCCAATGCCATGGGCACCTCCGTCGGCTCGGGTGCGCTCACCCTCCGAGGGGCGATTATCGTAGCGGCGATCTTCGAGTTTGGTGGCGCCATGCTGGCAGGCGGCACGGTGACGAAGACCATCCGCAAGGGCATCGTCGATATGGACGCGCTCGGCGGAGATCCCATGGTGATCGCCATCGGGATGACCTGTTGCCTGATCGCGGCAGCGCTTTGGCTGAACATTGCAACGTATGCGGGGTGGCCTGTGTCGACCACGCACAGCATCGTCGGCGCGGTGATGGGCTTCGGCCTCATCGCCGGCGGCTTCGAGGCGGTGAACTGGTCGATGATGGTCAAGATCGCCGCGAGTTGGGTCATCTCTCCGCTGCTCGGCGGGCTCCTCGGGTACTTCGGGTTCGGGTTCATCAAGGACCGTATCTTGAACGTTCACCGGCCACTGTTGGCCCTGCGAGGCTGGGGCCCGATCATGGTGTTCCCGATCTTCGCGATCCTCACGCTCAGTGTGCTGTTCAAGGGGCTGAAGCCTTTGAAGCTCGACATGGGGCTCGGTCCCTCGCTCGGTATCGCAATGGCGGTAGGCCTACTGGCCAGCTTCCTCTCGGTTCCGCTCTTGCGCCGGGCCACTCGCATCGCCTCCGAAGACAAGGACGAGCACACCTATCGCGCCGAACGCGTCTTCCTGGTTCTGCAGGTGATGACCGCGTGCTTCGTCGCGTTTGCCCACGGAAGCAACGACGTCGCCAACGCCGTGGGCCCCATGGCAGCCGTCTTTGGAGCCACCTCGGGTCAACTGGGCGCGGAGGTGGCCGTGCCTTACCGCGTTCTTCTGATCGGCGCGCTGGGCATCGTCGTCGGCCTCGCGACCTACGGCTACAAGATCATGGCCACGATCGGAAAGAAGATCACCGAGCTCACCCCGTCACGCGGCTTCGCAGCGGAGTTCGGAGCAGCGACCACGATCGTGATGGCGAGCAAGCTGGGGCTGCCGGTAAGCACCACCCATACACTGGTGGGCGCCGTGATCGGGGTCGGCTTCGCTCGAGGCATTGGCGCCATCAACACCAAAGTGGTGAGCGGGATCATCTTGAGTTGGTTCATTACCGTGCCGTTCACCGCAATCCTGGCTGCCGGCCTTTTCCTGATCGGCCGGCTTTGGCTGCCCTGAGTGGCCCTTGTGACGACCACGCGCTAAAGCACGGCCCATGGCTTTGTCAGTCGGTATCGTCGGACTACCCAACGTCGGAAAGTCGACCCTTTTCAACGCCCTATCCGAGAAGCAGGCGGAAGCGGCAAACTACGCGTTTTGTACCATCGATCCGAACATCGGCATCGTCCCGGTCCCCGATCCCCGCTTCGACAAGTTGGTCGCGCTTCACAGCCCGAAGAAGATCGTGCCGGCGACCGTCGAGTTCGTCGACATCGCGGGTCTGGTGCGTGGCGCCTCTAAAGGCGAGGGCAAGGGCAACGCGTTCCTGAGCAACATTCGCGACGCCGACGCGGTGGCCCACGTCGTACGCTGCTTCGAGGATGAGAACATCGTGCACGTCGACAACCGGGTGGACCCGCTTGCGGACATCGAGACGATCGAGACCGAGCTCATTCTCAAAGACCTCGAAACGGTTCAGAAGCGTCTCGACAAGGCCGAGCGCGCCGCCAAGGGGCAGGACGCGTTCGAAAGAAAGGCCGTCGCGCTGTGCAAACGCCTGGAAGCATCCCTCGACACGGGAAAGCCGGCGACGGCGATCGCGCCGGACGACGAAGACGAGGCCCTGGTGCTCCGCGACATGTTCCTGCTCACCAACAAGCCCTCTTTCTTCGTCGTCAACGTCAAGGACGACCAGCTCGCCGACCTCGACAACGACCCGCTCGTCTCCCAAGTCACCGCGCTCGGTAAGGAGCGCGGGGTCCCAGTCGTCGCGATCAGCGCCGAGATCGAGGCCGAGATCATGCAGCTCCCGAAAGAGGAGCGCCCCGAGTTCATCGAATCGCTCGGCCTCGACGAACCAGGTCTTCACAAGGTGATTCGCACGGGCTACGAGGCCCTCGACCTCATCACCTACTTCACGGCAGGTGAGCCCGAGGTGCATGCCTGGACGATCGACCGAGGCACGAAGGCGCCCCAGGCTGCCGGCAAGATCCACACCGACTTCGAACGCGGGTTCATTCGCGCCGAAGTCATGAAGTGC
>CBDURI010000214.1:0-5180 GCA_965369435.1 uncultured bacterium | reverse complement strand
GCGACCTCGGGCGCGGCCATTCGCATCGATGGTGAGCCGTCTGGCAACGTGCCGGTGCGCAAGACGCTCGCCCCGGGCCGGCACTTGTTGCAGGTCGGCAAGCGCGGGTTCGTGACCTTCTCGAAATGGGTCGACCTGGTTGGCGGTCAAGTTCTGACCGTGCCCGTCGCACTGCAATCTCAAGCCGTCAAGACCGGTTCCCTCCTGATCACCGCCGACGTGACAGGGATGCCCGTGTACATCGACGGACAGCGGCGCGGGGGGACTCCGCTAGTCGTCGACGGTTTGACGGAGGGCGATCACGAGGTCGAGATCCGAAGCCCGGGCGAGGGCTACCAACCATTCCTGAGGACCGTGACCATCAAGGCCAACGAGCGGGCCACGGTGGACGCGACGATTCGCGTGGCTCCCGAGCTGGGCAGCCTGCGCGTAATCGCCAACGTGCCCGGCGCGGTCATTAGCCTCGACGGGGTCGACATCGGCGTAGCCCCGGCGGCCAAAGGCGCGCTGACGCCCGGCGAGCACAGTGTCATGGCTCGGGCGACCGGCTACGAAGCCGTGGAGCAGTCAGTCACCGTCATCGCTGGACGTGAGCGTGTCGTCTCGATTAGGTTCACGACAGCGAGCACCGACATTGCACGCATCTTGGTGCGCGCCAATGTTCCCGAAGCGACCGTGACGATCGATGGCGAGGACTACGGCAATCCACCGATCACCATTGAGCCTGCCGAGTTTGGAACCCATTCGGTCGTCGTGCGCGCACCGGGTTTCCGCGAGGTCCGCCGCACGTGCTCGGTGGGGCCCAGTCGCAATTGCGACGTGTACGCCGAGCTCAACGCCCTCGGTGTGCCCGTTCGGATCGAAGCGAACGTATCGGGCGCGCAGCTCTTCATCGACGGCGAGGCGCGCGGCCCTGTCCCCTGGGAGGGAGACCTGCCTGCAGGCACCCATCAATTGGAGGTCCGAGCTGAGGGCTACGGGAACCACGTCGAGCAAATCCGATTGCAGAAATCCCCGCGTATCCGTTTGATACAGGTGATCCTGAGCGCGGCTGCCGTATCGGTGGATTCGGCGAAGCGCGACAAGGAAGCCGAACGCAACGACCCGCTTCGCAACACCGTCACGCACGCCGGAGCTCCAATCCCCGTCGGTGTCGCCACCCTCGATTTTTCGACTGGCTGGCCATGGTTGGCGTCGCTCGGCATGCGCACCGGGCTCACCAAGTTCCTCGACGTCGGCCTCTACGTCGGCACCTTCGGGCGGCTCACCGATTTCGCGGTGAGCACGAAGGCTGGCTGGCGCGTGTCCCGCAACTTCTCCCTGGGCGGGGATCTTCAGATAGGCGGCGGCGTGGGACCGGCCCAACGCGAAGAACCCTCCGGTCTGAGGCATCCCACGAACAACTTCTTCATTTCGCTCGATGCGATCTTCAGCCTGCACTTTCCGCCCCGTGGGGCTTTCTCGATCTGGATCGCAGGCGACTTCAATAGTGACCGCTGGGACTTCGACGGTCGCAACAGTCGCGTTGCTGTGACAACCTCCCGGCAGAACGTAGTGCGCGCCCGGCTTGGGGGTTCACTGGAAATCGTCGTGACGCGGAAGTGGAATGTGTGGATTGAGGTAGAAGGCATCGTTGCTGGGGAGCGGCGTCGCATCCTCGGGGATGTCTTCGGGGGAGGCCACCCCGATTCCTTGGTGTATGGGCAGTTCGGAGCGACCTTCAAGTTTGGTGGCGCGAAGGAGGGCTCGTGACCGACGGTCACTTCATCGTGATCGAAGGCATCGACGGCTCCGGCACCACGACGCAGTGCTCGACGCTTGCGGAGCGCCTGGTCGCCAAAGGACTGCAAGCGCACACGACGCGCGAACCGAGCGACGGTCCGATCGGCGTTCTAATCCGTCAGGTCCTCACCGGGAGGCTGGTGGTGTCCGCTCGTCATGGGACACGTCCGCCAGGCTGGGCCACGATGGCCACGCTGTTCGCGTCCGACCGCCTCGATCACCTGGAGGCGGAGATCATCCCGAACGTCGTGGATGGTGTCACGGTGATCTGCGACCGGTACGACTACTCCTCCGTCGCCTATCAGACGGTGAGCGGCGGAGGTGGCGATGAGGTTTCCGCCTGGGTACGCGAGCTCAACCGGCATGCGAAGCGCCCCGACCTGACCTTCGTTCTCGACGTCGACCCCGAGGTGGCAGCAAGCCGCCGAAACACGCGATCCGGCAGCCCCGAGCTATACGAAGTCGACGAGATGCAGGTCGAGCTGGCCAAGTTCTACCTGAAAATCGACGAACTTTTCCCAGATGATACCATTCGACATATCGACGCGAACTGTGGGGTCGAGGAAGTGGCCGCGGCGATATGGTCCGAGGTCATGGCGCTCCGAGGAGAGTCTGTATGAGCCGTTATCTGAGTGTGTTGTGGGCCGCCCTGATGATCGCCAGCGTGATCGGGTGCGAGAAGAGCAAGCTGCGCGACGATATGATGGGCGACTCCACCTGGGAGAGCTCCGCGGGCGAGGAGAGGTGGGAAGCGGCAGACCAACCGCCCAAGCGAAACGATCAGTGGGAGGAAGAGAACGCGCCCATGAAGGGGGCGCCGCCCGCCGAGGAGCAGAAGCCGGAGAGCAGTCTCGGGCGGTCCTATCCGCGGGTATCGACGGGCACCATTTCACGTGAAGAGCTTTTGTCGGTGCTCGACGACGGCCTGGGCCGGTTCCTGCAAGGCGTCGAAACCGAGCCCGCGTTCCACAAGGGCACTTTCGTGGGCTTTCGCATCGTGAGCTTGTTTCCTGGAGAGCCGGCGTTTGCGTCGCTCGATCTTCGCCCCGGGGATACCGTGACGCGCATCAACGGCAAGCCCATCGAGCGACCGGAGCAAGCAGCGGCGGTGTGGGAAGACCTTCGAACGGCTTCGAATCTCGTGGTCGACTATCGGCGCGGCGGCGAGAAGCACGCCCTCCGCTTCACGATCGTCGACGAGGGTTAACCTCGACTCCAACTTTCCTCACCCAGTCCCATCTCGGGTGCTAGTGTGGTTCCGTGAGCGATCCTTATCTCGACCAAGAGGTGGCCGGTCAGTTCCGCATCGTCGAGAAGATCGGCAAGGGCGGCATGGGCTCCGTCTACAAGGCCGAGCAGCCCGACATGAATCGCTACGTGGCGATCAAGATCCTTCACTCACGCTACCTCTCGCGGAGCGACTTGGTGTCTCGCTTCCGTCGCGAGGCGCGCGCAATGAGTCAGCTCTCGCATCCCAACACCGCGCGGGTGTTTCTCTACGGGCAGCTCGACGACGGCGCTTGCTACTTCGTGATGGAGCACTTGGTCGGCAAGAACCTCGCTCAACTCGTTCGAGCCGAGGGCGCGATGGAGCCGAAGCGGGCGATGCGCATCATGATTCAAGTGTGCAGCGCGCTCGAAGAGGCGCACCAGGCAGGCATCGTTCACCGCGACCTCAAGCCGGAGAACATCTTCGTGACCACCCAGGGTGGCATCCGGGACTTCCCCAAGGTGCTGGATTTTGGTCTCGCCAAAGTCACCGAGCGTCAGATGAGGCCCGGCTCGATGGTGCTCACTCAGCAGGGCATGGTCTTCGGCACCCCGGAGTTCATGAGCCCGGAGCAAGCGCACGGCAAGACCCTCGACGCGCGTTCGGACATCTATTCGCTGGGCGTCATCCTTTATGAGCTGTTGACCGGAAAGCTGCCCTTCGATGCCAAGCAACCGATCGAGTACATCCAGCTGCACGTCAATGCGACGCCGATCCCGCTGGCCAAGCGCCGCCCCGAAGCTACGTTCCCGCCGGGTCTCGAAGACGTGCTCATGGCCGCGTTGGCCAAGAAGCCCGAGGAGCGGTACGCCTCTGCTGCTGCGTTCGCGGCGGCCCTCGATAGCGTCCTGCAGGCCGAGGCCGGCACGGGCGGCCCGATCAGCCTTCCCACTCCGATCCCGGCAGTGTCTCTACCGAACGAGGCCCCGCACATCGAACCCCTTCGGGGCCTCGAGAAACCCAACACGCCCTGGCTCATGCTGGGGGTAGGGGTCGTCCTCGCCGTGGCCGGCGTAGTTGCGCTGGTGGTGGCCTTCGGTCGCGGTTCTTGACCCGTTAGCCCCTGACCCCAGGCCCGCTCTTTGGGGAGCTTGACCGTTTCGGGCCGGAGGGTCACAGTTCGCGCCGCTCCGAGCCAGGGACCACCATGACCGCAGTAGCGACTCGCCCAGCCACCTTGATGCTGACCGTGCGCGACATGATCGCGCTCACCAAGCCGCGGATCACGATGATGGTCCTCGTGACGACTGCCGGTGGCATGTGGCTCGCGCCCGGCTCGCTCGATCTCGGCTCGATGGCGATCATGCTGCTCACCACCTGGATGGTCGTCGGCGCCGCCAACACCCTCAATTGCTACCTCGAGCGGGACAGCGATCGCTTGATGACGCGCACCGCGAAGCGTCCGCTCCCCGATCGGCGGCTCGAGCCCTCGTGGGCGCTGACCCTCGGCGTTCTCATGGGGCTCTTCGCCGTGCCGACGCTCACGCTGGCCGTCAATCCTGTCACGGGGCTCCTCGGCTTCCTCGCGATTGCCAGCTACGTCGCGATCTATACCCCCATGAAGCAGTACACTCCGGCGGCGCTCTTCGTGGGCGCTCTTCCAGGCGCTTTGCCGCCACTCATGGGGTGGACCGCGGTGACCGGAAGCATCGATGTCCCGGGGCTGGTCTTGTTCGGCATCCTGTTTTTCTGGCAGATCCCCCACTTCATCGCGATTTCGATTTTCCGGCAGGAAGAGTACGAACGGGCCGGCCTGAAGGTGTTGCCGTCGGTTCACGGCATCCGCGCGGCCAAGGTGCAGTCGGCGGTGTACGCGGGCGCGCTTTGGGCGGTGTCTCTGCTTCTGGTGCCCTACGGGCTGGCCGGTACGCTCTACCTCACCGCGGCGATGGTCCTCGGTGGCTACTTCTTCTGGATGGCGCTCCGCGGTTTCAAGGCGGAGGACTCGAAAGTTTGGGCCAAAAAGTTCTTCTTCAGCTCCCTCATTTACCTCACGGCGCTGTTCGCGGCCCTGATCATCGATGCACTCTAACGTCCTTCGCCTGCGGCTCCTGAGCCTGGTGGCCCTGCTGGCCCTGCTGGTGACGGGGTGCTCGAAGCGGACCGCCGCGGATGTCCCGGTTCTCGG
>CBDURI010000213.1:0-5190 GCA_965369435.1 uncultured bacterium | reverse complement strand
CTCTCCGGGGGAATCGTCGTGCGGAGCATTCGAGTGCCCCATGGGGCCCGTGCGACGACGAAGAGCGACAGGAGGATCAGCGCCAACACGATGCCAGCAAGCCACCGATTCGGCTGGCGTTTCTGAAACACGGCGCCAGTCCCGGGCTCCGGCGTAACGCGCGGGGCGATCTCGAGGCCGTACTCTTCGGCGAGGTCGATGATTCGTGTCACGTGAATGCCGGGCACGCCGCTCTCGAGAAACGCGCCGAGCACCGAAGGCGGCATCTCCTGTATCCCCTTCGGAGGACGTGCATTGACGCCTGGCGAGAACTTGCGCTTGCCCACCTTCGTGCCGACGGACACCGTTCCGCCTCCGACGTTGATGTAGGCCTTGATTGTGCGGTCCCCCGCCCGTTCGTAGTAGACGCGCATGCGCTCGCGGACGCGGTCCTCATCGAACAACGCCAACTTCGGTGCAGGCTTTTCCTCTTCCTCGTCGACGATCTGTGCCCTCTTCGTATTCGGTTCGATATCAGCGAGGAACGGGATCTCGTTGCGCTCTATCGCGCGCTCGAGCATGCGCCGGCCCCTTTTGGTGAGGCCGATCGCGTCGTCACCCACCCCGCCGAGAGAGGCAGCCACGGACTTGTAGGGAAAGACCTGATGTTTTCGCAGGACGGCTTCCATGTCGAGCCAGGTGAAGTTGGGATCGTTGGCACCCCACTGTGACGCCGCAGTGCTGGAAATGATGATGGGCTCGATACCGAGCTCGTGAAGAGCCGAATAGACCGCGATGTTCATGGAGGGAAAGGAGCCAGAAACACCGACGGCAACCACGTCGCCGGTCTTGATTCGCAGCTCCTTGAGCCACTGCACCAGCACAGCCGCGAAGTTGGGGTTCACCGAAGTCTGCTTGGACACCAAGCTGCCGCTTCCGCTCGTAATGGGTGACAGCACTTCGCCGATCAATCTGGAGGCCGAAGGATCTGTCTTGGCACGCAGATGGAGGCCTCTCCGCTCGGAGGCATCTCGGATCACGTCCAACGCCTCCTGTGCCGTGCGGGCTGCGAGCATCTTCTCCGCATAGTGCGGCTGCTGCTCTTCGGACGGGAACACCTCGACAGCAACGAGGCCGACTACGGCAAGGGCGGCGACCAGTGCGCGCTGCACCTGGGACGCACCCTCGGGCTTCCAATACATCCCCCTCATATCGATACGTCTCCGATGAACACCACCAAGACCATGCGCACGAGGATCGCTGCCGTAACGAGACTCAGCGTCGTCTCGAGCACCCCTTGGCGCTGGTACCAAATCGCGATGAGCCCCGGAATGATGAAGCCGATGATGGCCCCTTCGGAGAACGGAGTAATCTGGCTATCCAACCACATCCGGAAGCCGAGCCCGACGATGTAGCCGACGAGGATGGTGAGCGCCGTCCGGCGGCGGCCGTACACGATCGCGATTTGCGACAGGCCTTTTAGAAACCCGAAGGTGATGAGAGCGGCGAGCAGTGTGAGGCCAATATCGACCGGCTTGTTGATGAAGAGGGCGACGTAGCCTGGGACGACCATGCCACCGGCGGCGAGCCCGAAGAGCTCGCCATAAAGAAGACTGGCCGCGAGGCCGAGGCCGATCGACACGGTCAACAACTCAATCTCTGGCATGGTCCGTCCCCCGATTGGCAAAGTACTCCGCGAGCGCCAATCCCGGCCCAGCAATGTTCCCAAGCCCCATCACGAGGGCGGAGGACTCTGCGAGGCCCAGCAAGATCTCAAAAATGTCGGCGGGATGATCCCGGTCGACAAAAACCAATCGCGTCGGGTCGAGCCCACTCTTCACGGCAGCCCGCGCAAAGATATATTGCCCAGTGCCGAGCAGGACGACTTCATCGGCCTGTGTCCATCGTGCATACGACTCGGCAAGTTGCTCGGAGCGATCCGGCCGGTCCGACCGACAATTGAAAACGGCGATGCGTTTTCCCAGGTCGCGGTGCCGGCGCAACGCCTGCTCCCAGATGTAGCGCGTCGAGATGGGGTCGTTGGCGGCAAACCCGTTGACGAAGATCACATGGCGGCCGAAGAACTCGATCTTGGCTTCGGTCATCGCGCCGGGGTCGGGTTTGGCCCTCCACATGCCGCGAAACGCTGTGTCGTTGTCGACGCCGAGCTCTTCGCAAACGGCGAGGGCGAGCTCTACGTTGTCCTGATGTTCGAGATACGGAAACGCGGCCATGTCTTCGGCGGTAACCGCACGACTGATGTCCTCCGCCGCACGAAAACGAGACTTCCGATCCTCCGCAACCTGTTGAAAGAAGGGGCGGTGCTTTCGCTCGGAAGTCAGGAACACGCCGCCGACCGGGACCGTTCCGGCAAGCGCGCGGGCGACGTCTTCTTCCGTCGGTCCCATCACGTCCAGGTGATCCGGCCGTGCGTTGGTGATGACCCCGTGCGTCGCGCGGACGAGTTGCGACTCCGACAGCCACTGAAGATGAGGTTGGAGCGCCATGCACTCGACGACGAGCGCCTCGGCGCGCTGCGCAGCCGCCATCGTGACTGCCTGCTTCTGCTCGATCACGTTCGGTCCGCCGGGTCGATACACCGGTACCTCGCGGCCGTTCGGCAGAATGAAGCGCGGCACCGTGCCCGTGGTCTTGGCCACACAGCGAACGCCGGCCTCACGCAACCCCGCAGCGATCAGCCGGGTTACACTGGTCTTGCCGCGGGTGCCGTTCACGTGGATCCGAATAGGAATCCGCGCGAGCCGCCCGCGATGCAAGATCAGCTCGAGCACCCCCATCACGATGAGGAAGCCACACGCTATGAGCAGGATGACAATCTCGTTAGACACTCGACTCGCCCCCGACTGGCTCGAAAGCCCCCGAACGCCAGCCTCTTATCAGCTGGCGCCCCCGCAGCAACCCCGCGGTTTTACCGCATCACGGCGCGCGACGCGGGCTTTTCTCGATGTTCTACCGAACAGGAAACGAGATTGAGACTAATCCTAAGGGACGAATAAAATTGTAATCAACTGTCGCCGCGCGCACGGAGGCGTCTCGGTCGAAAACGTACACCAGGCCTTACACGGCCCCCGTCGCTTCGAGGTGTTGGCAGGTGAGCTCGATGCCTTCGTCTATGGTGACCGAAGGATTGTAGCCGAGCTCGCGTCGCGCCTTTTCGATGCTGAAGTAGTGGTGGGTGCACATGTAGCGAATTGCGAACCGAGTCAGGCCGTCTTCTGCGTTGAGGGTGCCGCCCTTGAGCGTGTCGATGCCTTCCATGACCGCTGCAATCATGTAGACGAGTGACTTGGGCGCCCGGTACTTGACCGGGGGGAAGCCGAGGCGTGCGGCCACTTTGCGAATGAAGTCCCAGAACGGCATCGGCTCGCCGTTGGTGATGAAGTAGGCCTGGCCTGCGGCGATGCTATTCAAGCCATCCTTGGCGAGCGCTTCATCGGCCAGAAGAACAGCGTCGGTCAAGTTGCTCACGTACGTATAGTCGGAAAGCCAGACGCCTCGTCCAATCTGAACGCGCAGCTGCCCATTGCGGCCCTTGGCCAAGAGCGCAGGCATGAAGCGATTGTCGCCGGGACCGAAGATCACGTGGGGCCGAAGCGCGCAGGTCACGACGCCGCCCTTCCCGTTCTCTGCGAGGACGAGCTTCTCGGCTGCAATCTTACTGTCGGCATACGGCGCTTGAGAGACCGAAGAATAGGGCAGGCTCTCGTCACCGTTCTCGATGTCCTTGCCCTCGTAGACGACGCTTCCCGAGCTGATGTAGACGAACCGAGGGACACCTTGTTGCTGGGCTGCTTCGAGCATGTTCTCGGTGCCGCCGAGATTGACCCCCCACACCACGTCCTGCTTGTTCCGCTTGGTGTGAACGATCGACGCGTTGTGGATGATTGTGTCGACACCGCGGCAGGCTTCGATGACCGCTGCTTTGTCGGTGATGTCGATGCGCCTATAGTCGACGCCTTCGACCGGACAGTCGGGCGCCACATCGAGAACGATGACCTCATCGCCTCGAGCCTTGAGCGCGCTCGCAATCGCCGCGCCCACGAAGCCGCAGCCCCCCGTTACCAAACTAACCGTCATGACTTACTCCACAGTGCCGAAGATGATGTCTGGCAACGGCGTGATCGACGCGTAATTGCCCGAGAGCATGCTGTGATGGTGCCGGTCGTGTTTGGCCGCGAGAACTCCCAGGGTTTTGAAGGGGAAGCGCGGTATGTCGATGCCGGCATGGTTGAGGATATTGAACGCGGTGTACGTGATGAAGAGCGCGCCCAGGACGTAGATGTGCACGCCGCCGACCAGCGCCACTGAGCCGAAGAACAAGCCGAGCCCGAGGATGGTCTCCACTGGATGCAGCAAGAGACTGTCGATGACCCGCGGATTCCTGGAAGCGTGGTGAACCGAATGCACACCGCGGAGGATCTTCCACTCGTGAAAAGGATACCGGTGGATGAAGTAGTAGCCGAAGTCGTAGATCAGGATGACCGTCGCCGCCTCGAGCAGGTACCGCCAGGCCGGGGAGGCGTGTTCGTAGTAGAGGTAGTCGCCAAGGCCGTACATCACGGAGAAAATGAGTGTGATGGAAACCGTCGTGTTCAGAGCGACTCTCCAATAGAGCTCCCGGTCACTCGTCGAACGGTGCGGATCGTCGCTGATCAAATACTGCTGCGTCTTGGTCGAGTGATAGGCGTAAACCAGAAGCGCGATCGCTAGTCCGGCCGAGGCGTAGCTTGCAAGGATGACGAACAAGACCTTCATTTGGATTCCTGCGCAATCATTTTACCACCTAGTGCACCAATCTGAGAACAAGCGTCCCTGCGACCATGAACGCCAGCGCGGCGAAGGCGGCTAGCTGAGATACGCGCTTGCTGTAAGAGGACTTTACGGCAGACGCCGTGCGAAAGGAGGTCGAGTCGCTGTCGAGCTCGAGCGGCTCGCCGCTGGCGGGTACGCTTTGGCAAAGGAGCGCCACGCCGCGCGCAATGTCTCGCTCGGAGAGCGCTTCGTGCGTCCGCATGTGAACCCTGCCGGTCTTTATGTGGGCCATGCACGACCCACAGTAACCTGACTCGCACGAGTGTGCGGGCTGCAGGCCAGCGTCCTGTGCGCACTGCAAAAGAGTTTTGCCCCTCACGTACGGAACCGTGCGGGAGCGGCCGTTGAGCCAGAGGCTGAAGGTGTCGGGCGCTTCGA
>CBDURI010000212.1:0-5195 GCA_965369435.1 uncultured bacterium | reverse complement strand
TGATGGTGCCAGCTGAAGGGACGCGCTCCCACGTCGATTATTGGAAGTCCGGCTTCTACCACATTGCGAGAAGGGCCGATGTTCCGGTCATTCTTTCCTACCTCGACGTTGGCAAAAAGGTTGGTGGCGTTGGCCCTACCATCGAGCTCACCGGGGACGTTCGTGCGGACATGGACAAGATCCGCGCGTTCTATTCGGGCATGCAGGGGTTTTGCCCCGAGAACATCGGCGTGATCAGGCTCCGCGAAGAAGACGTGGAAGAGGTCATCGAGCAGGACGGCGACGATGCGGACGACATCGAGCGGCTCGCTGGCAACCTGTAACAATTCCCTCCCAGGGACATCCTTTACATCCGCGGCCGGATCGTGGAAAGATTCGTGCCTTCGAAAGGTGTTGGAATGAGCGAGAATGCCGTTTGGCTCAAGGTCCTCGACCCCGAGGAGCTTCCCGAGGGCCGCGTAAAAGCCGTCACCTGTAAGCATCGAACTCTCTGCCTGACCCACTTCGAGGGGCAGTTTGCGGCGCTGGATAACAAATGCCCGCATCAGGGGGGGCCGCTCGGGGAAGGCTCGATCGAGGGGGGCTTGCTCCGCTGTCCGTGGCACGGTTGGGACTTCGACCCGCTTACCGGCAAGCCGCCCGGCGGCTTCGACGACGGCGTCGAGACTTTCCCGCTGGAGGTGCGCGAGGACGGCGTGTACGTCGCGTTTCCCGCCGAAGACCTTCACGTTCGCACGGTCAGCGACGTCATGGTCGAGACGCTCGTCAATTGGGGCGTGCGATGGGTGTGGGGGATCGTCGGGCACTCGAACCTCGGCTTCGGCGACGCGATGCGGCGACAGGAAGCCAAGGGAGCACTGCGCTACTTTGGAATCCGTCACGAAGGCGCCGCTGCTTTTGCCGCGTCGGCCTATGGCAAGCTCACCGGCAGGCCCGCTGCCTGCTTCGCGATCGCTGGTCCAGGCGCGACCAATCTATTGACGGGGCTCTGGGATGCGCACGTCGATCGCGCTCCGACGCTCGCGCTCACCGGCCAGGTCCCGACGACTCTCATCGGCCGTGGCGCCTTTCAAGAGGTGGACCTCGCGGCGGCGTTTGGCGGCGTGGCGAAGTACACGGCAGTGGCCGCCAAGGACTCCAACTTCCCCGAGATCACCAGTCTTGCCTGCAAACATGCCATTCTCGAGCAGGGTGTTTCCCACATGGTGTTCCCTGACGACGTGCAGGTCGTCGAAGCACCGGACATGAAGGCCGGCTCGCCGGAGGGTCGAATGGCGGCGCGCGAGATTGCGCCCCCGCAGGATTCTCTCGCACAGGCGGCGAAGCAGATCGCAGAAGCAAAGCGTCCCGTGATCATCGTCGGGCATGGTGCACGGTTCGTGATGGAGCCGGTGATCGCACTAGCCGAGCAGCTCAACGCCCCAGTGATGACGACGTTCAAAGGGAAGGGTCTCATCGCCGATGACCACCCGCTTGGCTGCGGAGTTCTCGGGCGCAGCGGGACGCCCGTGGCGAGTTGGTTCATGAACGAGGCCGATTTGCTCATCGTGTTCGGCGCCAGCTTCAGCAACCACACCGGCATTACGAGCTACAAACCAATCGTCCAGGTGGACTACGACCCGATGATGCTTGGGCGTCTGCATTCGGTGACAGTTCCCGTGTGGGGCGAAGTCGGCGTGACCGCGCGATTGTTAAAGGAGGCCCTCGGGTCTACAGCGGCGGTCGATCAGCGGCCGGACGTGGTCGACCGCTGGAAGATCTGGCGCGAGGAAAAGACTCGTCGGCTCAGCGAGGTCGAGGGCGGCGGCGTGCACTCGGCCGCGATCTTTGCGGCGCTGACCGCGACTGCACCACAAGACGCGATCATTGCCGTCGACGTCGGCAACAATACGTACTCCTTCGGCCGGTACTTCGAGTGCCAACGACAGTCCGTACTGATGAGCGGGTACCTCGGATCGATCGGGTTCGGCTATCCAGCTGCCATGGGCGCGTGGGCTGCGACCCAAGAGAGTGATCCGCGGTTCAGCGGACGAAAGGTCATCGCGGTGACCGGCGACGGCGGCTTTGGGCAGTACATGGCCGAGTACACGACGGCGGTGAAGTACGGGATGGATATCACTCATGTCCTGCTGAACAACGGCGAGCTCGGCAAGATCAGCAAGGAGCAGCGCAGCGCCGACTACGACGTTTGGCAGACCTCGCTCCACAATCCGAGCTTCGCCGAGTACGCGGAGCTTTGCGGGGCGCTGGGGCTTCGTGTAACGGCTGCCGATCAACTCGAGGGCGCGCTGGCCGAGGCGCTAGCGCACGACGGCCCGGCGACCGTCGAGATTCTCGCTGACCCACTTCTCATTTGATGCAGGGAAACGAATGACCGTCACGCAGGTTCGCAAACAAGAAAAGGTCCGAGTCGCCAAGTGGAGCGAGCTCGCGGACCGAGAGCCCACGTATGCCTTGGTCGCAGATGTCGACTTGGTGGTGCTTCGATACGACGACAAGGTGTCGGTGCTGTACGGCCGGTGTCTGCACCGCGGCGCCTTGATGGCAGACGCTCATGTCGAGGGGGACAACCTCATCTGTGGCTTGCACGGCTGGGACTATCGTGTCGATACCGGCGTGAGCTCCTACAACAACGCCGAGGTTCTAACGAAGTTCAGGGCCTGGGTCGATCACGACGCGGACGCGGTACTCGTCGACCAAGAGGAGATTCGGGCTTGGGCGGAAAAGTCGCCGCAGCCCTACGATCGACAACAGTATCTGGGTCTCTACGCGGACGTCCATGGGGCCCCGGCGGAACCGTTCAACCAGCAGATTCAAGAGCTCGCGCGGAACGGCCTGAAGAACGTCGGTCACGATGGCCCGATGTCTGCGATGGGGGTGCCGCGCCAGGACCTGCCTTCCTGGAACGACGTGCTGATCTTGACGGCTCAGCTCGCGCGCAAGCCGCTGCTCGGTGATGTGACGGTCGGCTCCGACGTCGTCATTGGCCCCAGGGCCAAGATGCCACTGCATCTCGATATTCCGCTCTTCGTCAGTGACATGAGCTTTGGAGCCTTGAGCCGCGAAGCCAAGATCGCCCTTTCGAAAGGCGCCGAGATGGCTGGCACTGGAATCTGCTCCGGCGAGGGCGGCATGCTGCCCGACGAGCAGGCGAGTAATTCCCGCTACTTTTACGAGCTTGCCTCGGCACGTTTTGGCTGGAGCATGGACAAGGTGAAGAAGTGCCAGGCGTTTCACTTCAAGGGCGGGCAGGGCGCCAAAACCGGCACGGGTGGGCATCTCCCCGGCAACAAGGTGAGCGCGGAAATCGCCGCTGTGCGCGGGTTGCAGCCAGGGGAGGCGGCGATCAGCCCTGCCACTTTTGCCGACATGGATGGGCCCGCGGACTTCCGGCGCCTCGCCGACGAAGTGCGGGAGGCCACAGGGGGCATTCCCATCGGTTTCAAGCTGAGCGCACAGCATATCGAAAACGACATCGACTTCGCGCTCGAGGCGGACGCTGACTACATCATCCTCGATGGCCGTGGCGGCGGGACGGGCGCAGCGCCCAACCTCTTCAGGGACAACATCTCTGTCCCCACGATGGTGGCGCTGGCGCGCGCGCGGCGTCATCTCGATGCGCGAGAGCGGTCGGACGTGACCTTGGTCATTACCGGCGGGCTTCGGACCGAAAGCGACTTCGTGAAGGCTCTGGCCCTCGGAGCTGACGCAATCGCTGTCTCGAACTCCGCGATTCAAGCCATCGGGTGCCTCGGGATGCGAGCTTGTCAGACCAACAACTGCCCTGTCGGCATCGCTACGCAGCAAGAGCATCTGCGAGCGCGACTCGAGATAGAGAAGTCGGCGCAGCAGCTCGACAATTACTTCCGCGCGACGGTCGACCTGATGAAAGTACTGGCGCGTGGCTGCGGGCATGCGCACCTCAGTCAGTTCGCACGGAGTGATCTCACCACGTGGAAGCGTGAAATCGCGGAGCTCACCGGAATTCACTACGCGGGAGTCACGCCGATATGACGGGGACCGTATTGGGCGCGGTGCTTCCTGGTGAGCTGACCCAGGCACGGTTGGGGTTGCACTGGGCCGCGCAGCTAGTGAGCGCGGCGGGGACGAGCTTGCTGCCTGCGGAGGAAGACTTCAGCCACACCAACCTTGGATGGGACCCGATGCTCGGCGTGCTGGCGGGACGCAACGTGGGCACGAAACGCGCGCGGGCGGCCTTGGTGTTTGACGGGTTGGAGCTCGTCGTCATCGAGGGTGAACGCGAGCGCGCGTCGCTGCGATTGCCGGGCCGCACCTTGTCGCAGGCGCTAGCTTGGCTCGGGAGCGAGATCGCCGGAGACGATGCGGCGCTCGGTTTGCCCGTCCACGACATGCCGGCGTATCCCGTCGGTGAAGGGGCGGTTTTTTCGGACGACGGAGCTGCAGCGCGCACGGAGCTCGCGGGCTGGTTTGCGGAAGCGTTCGCATCGATCGGCGAGCTCGCTGCGCGCGAGGACACCGCGGCGCCCGTGCGTTGCTGGCCTCATCACTTCGACGTCGCGAGCTTGATCACCCTCGACGCGAAGGCCGGCGCAGAGGAATCACGCAGTATCGGCGTGGGCTTCTCTCCTGGCGACGGATCCTACGATCAGCCGTATTTTTACGTGACGCCATGGCCGTACCCAGAGGCCAAGGATCTTCCCCCGTTGGTGGCAGGGGCCCACTGGCATACCGACGGGTGGACGGGCGCGGTGCTGACAGCCGAGCGTGTGATTTCGGTCCCGGCACAGGAACAACAGCATACGATTCGGCAAGCGCTCGACCGCGGCGTCGCTGTGTGCCGCGACCTCCTCGGCGGTTAGTCGCGATCTAGCGCCCGAGTAGCAAGACGCTGACACCGGCCGCTATCGCAATGACTTGCGGCCACCCGGGAAGAGCCGGGCTGTCGTGCTCGTGCGCCCAGTCGTGCGTTACGACGTGCAGCAAGAGGCCACTCACCGCTGCCTCGATCCACGCTTCCCCGCTCGTCCAGGTTCCAAGCGAGGTCTGCTGCGCGAGCACGACTCCCACAGAGCCGGCGACTGCCAGACCGATCGCACGACGGATACCACTCTTGCGGCCGTGCGCGGAGGTGAAGGCGAGCGTGATCAACGCCGTGACGGGCACCGAGTGCACCGCGATGGCTGTCAGCACATCGCCGTGGTGATGCCCTGCAT
>CBDURI010000211.1:0-5303 GCA_965369435.1 uncultured bacterium | reverse complement strand
GCTGCCTTGAATCCTGGGCTTCGGCACGACGCTGTACTGTCCGAACACCTGGAGGTCTTTCAACACGAAGTAGCCGCCCATGAGCGTCACGCCCCCTGAGATCAGCTCGCCCGCCTCGTTGGTCTCGGTTGCATCGGTCGCGTCTTGGCCCACCGTTGCCGAAAACAGGGCACTCCAGCCATTGCCTCGCACCGAAACGTCGACCGTGCCCATGGCTACTTTTGCCGGAAGGCTGCCTTGGGTCCTTCCACCGTCCTGATAGTGCAGGGCGCCTCCAAGACGAATGCCAAACGGCGTGCCGCGGCGCGCGTTCAGCCGATTGAACCCGCCCAGGCCCGCTTCGCCCCAGGCGTATTGGGCGCGCAGGGTAATCGCATAGTCTGCGTTCGCAGAAGACCGAATCTCGGAGAACCCTGTTCGAAGACCATCGGAGTAACCCGCGTTGATGGAAAAACGATACCGCAGGTAGGTGAACATCACGCCCTTGGAGCTTCCCGGTGTGTAAACATTGTCTACGATCGAATAGTCCAGAAAGAGTAAGTCGTCTGGGTTGATCAGTGACTCGGCGATGAGCTCGTTCATGAACAGGCCGGCGCGCAAGCGGAAGTACTTCCACTTCAAGTCGATGAACGCGCGCTGAAACTCGATAGTGCCACCCGTAACGACACCGATGCGCATGACCAATGCAACGAACTCGGTGAGTCCGATGCCCAGCGTGAAACGAGCACGAGGCACATCGAACCCTTGGGTGACGTTCTTGTCGAGCTCCATCGTCAGCGAGTCGGTCGGCGGCTTCGTTCGATAGTTGATCGTGTAACGAGCTTGAACGAGGCCGCTCAAGGCGAGGTAGAACCAGTCGTCGACGCTGAGCAGAAAGCCGTTGTCATAGACGACCTTGACGTTGGGACCCTCGTCCCGTTCCGGCGCAGGTTCTTCCGGCGGCTCCACGACCGGCTTCCCGGTATCCGATGGCTCCGCCCCGGGATGCTCTTCCGCCGGCTTCGTGTCGCGGGGACCGTGCAGCGTTGGATCCTCCACGGGGCCCGCCCCCGTAGGCCTTTCCGGATCCTCCGGGTCGGCTTCGGGCTCGCTCGCTGGCTCCTCGGGCTCTTCAACCTCGAGGTCCTCGTCTCTCGGCGGCTCGATGGTCGGATCTTCGAAGGGGAGGGCGCCCGCGGTGGGCGGTTCCCGGTCGGGCTTCTCTTCCTCTTCCGGCGCTGGCTCCTCAACACCGGCGTCCTGCGCCCATGCAGGTACCGAGAATCCAAGCACAAGGGCCACGAGCCATGTGAATATCACGCGCACTTTCACCGCTAGCGAGTCGCGACATCGGTATCACATGTCTACGCGCCGTCCCAGTCGAAAACCTCTGCGGTCCAGACGCGCTCGTAGGGCATGGAGGTTGGGCGTGTGTCGGGGTAGGGTTCGCCTCGATGTCTAGATTCCGTCTCCTTGCGCTGCTCCTGCTTTGTGCGTGCGGCAGTGACACCGGCGCGTCCAAGACCAAGCACGCCCTCATCGTCGGTATAGATGGTCTGCGTGTAGATGCGCTTCAACAGGCGGTGACCCCCGCGATGGACAGGCTGATAGCGGATGGTGCCGTGACGCATGATGCCTTTGCGGGTGGGGAGCTGGGCGAGGTGACCGAGCAGCCGACCTTCAGTGGCCCTGGCTGGAGCAGCATCCTGACCGGGGTGTGGATCGACAAGCATGGCGTCGCGTTCAACGTGTTTGACGACGCGCGCTTTGATGAGTACCCGCACTTTTTCGCGCGCGTCCGTGAGATGAATCCCGGTGCGTACCTGTCGTCGTTCGTGACTTGGGCGCCCATCAACGACAGCATTCTCGCTTCGGCGGAAGCGGATGAGGCGTTCTCGCCTGAAGCCGACGACTCTGCGGAGGACGATATCGCCGTGACGGCTGCGGTTGTTGTGCATCTCGGCTTGGAGACGCCGGACGTGCTGTTCGTGCAGTTGGACGAGGTGGATCACCAAGGACACGTCTCTGGCTTTTCCACAATGGCTCCCGACTACATGGACGCCGTAGAAACCATCGATGCGCAGATTGGCCAGATGCTCGACGCGCTCCGCGCGCGGGAGGGCTACGGCACCGAAGATTGGCTCATCGTAGTGACGACCGACCACGGTGGCATGGGCAACGGTCACGGTGGGCAAAGCGACGAGGAGCGCACGATTAGCCTGATTGTGAGTGGTAGTTCGGTGTCCAGTGGACAGACCATCTCGCCGGGGCCCGGGCACACCGCCGTGCCGCCGACGGTGATGAAGCATCTCGGCCTCGAGGTCGATCCCGCTTGGGGGTGGGAGAGCGAGCCGTTCGGCCTCTAACGCTCACTCCCTGGTCTTCAGCACTGCGATGAGGTCGAGCCGGTCGAGCTTCCTGCGCACCAATAGCGCGCTGGCGACCCCTGAGGCCAACACGACCATGACCGAGAACGCGTAGGTCTTGTTCGAGATGATGAACGGCATCCGGAAAAGTTCGGGGTCCGCCCATTCCGCGATCATCGCTTTGGCGCCGAGCGTACCGAGCAGGAGGCCAAGCGGAATGGCGAGTGCGATCTGCACGGCCTGCTCGCCGAGCAAGATGCCCGAGATTTCGCCGCGAGTGAATCCGAGCACGCGCAGTGTGGCCAGATCCCGACCGCGCATGGACACGCTCACACGGGCGTTGTTGTAAACGATCGAGATGGCGATGGCGGTAGCGAACAACGTCATGATGAAAGTCATCACGTTCATCGTTTCGTCGGTTTGCTTCTCGAAGCTTGCGACAGCGTCGCTCTTTCGTGACACCGCTTGGATCGCGGGGATGTCGTTCAGGCGAGATTGAACCTCGCCCTCCATGGACGCGTCGATCCGCAGCAAAGCGGATGAGAACCTAGGTGACTCCCGCAGCAATCGATGGAGATTGGGCTTCGCGAGGTACCCCTGGAGCCCGAAGCCCTCCTCGATGAGCCCGGCAACGATAAGCTCCCGGGTGCCGCGGTCGCCCTCCTTGAGCTCGATTTCGATGACGTCTCCAGCCTTCACGTCCAGGATTTCTCCGAGAACGCTCGTCAACAGCACGCCCTCGTCGGGGATGGGCACCTGCTCGAAATCGAGGCTGAAGAGCTGACGAAGCTGCGCGTCTTGGGGGATGCCCACGAGTACGGTGTCGCGCCATCGATGCCCCGACCGCATCCGAACAGCCGTGGTGCGAATCCCCTCGACCTCTTCGATGCCTGGAACGTGTGCAAGGTATCCGAGGCCCCGCTCCGGCATCGCGGTGAGGAAGCTCACGGCCAGGTCTTCGCGCTGCTGACGCTCGAACTGAACCTGCATCATAGGACCGTAGGCGTCGTACCCGAATCGCCCGAGAATCACGATCGACAATGCGAGCGCGATCCCGAGCGATGAAAGCGCAGTGCGTCCTGGGCGCCGCCAGACTTCTCGAAACACCATCAGGGTGGGTTGACTGAAGTGCTTGGTGAGTCCCCATCGCTCGACCGCCCCGGTCTTATACGTGGCCGGCGCCGGCGGCCGCATGGCCTCGGCCGGAGGGAGGAGCACAGCCGAACGGACTGCCAGCGAAGCCCCCAGCGCGCCAGCAACGAGGCTGAACAAGATCGCGTTCGCGCTGACCGTTAGGTCTACGCGCTGCGGCATCTCGGGAAGCCGAAAGAACTCCGCGTACATCGCCAACATGCCCTTGCCCAACCAGACTCCTAAACCGAGCCCGATCAGCGCCCCAACACCGACGATGATTGCGACCATCTTGAAGTAGTGCAGGGCAATGGTCGTGTTCCGGTAGCCCATGGCCTTCAGCACCGCGATTTGCGGACGCTGCAATGTGACCAATCGGCTGAACACGACGTTGAGCAGGAATGCGGCGACGCCGAGGAAGACCCCAGGAAGGAAGATGACGAGTGTTTCGATACCCTGAATCTCGCTGGTGAGGATCGAATGAGAGAGCTGGCGCTCCCGAGGCTGCGCACCGAGCCCACCGTAGGGTTCGAGCACACGATCGATCGCGCTCAGCACCGCATCCTTGCTGGCTCCCGGCTCGAGCTTCACTGCGAGGTCGTTGAAGGCCCCCTCCATCTGATAGGCGGCGGCGATCGCGTCCTCGAGCATCCAGAGGGGGGTGAAACGAGCGTCGTCCGGCATCAGAAGGCCCGTGTCGACGGCGAACACATACTCGGGAGATAGCGCGTGGCCAACGATCAGGAGCTCGCGAAGCTTGCCGTTGATTACCGCCGAGAGATGGTCGCCCGGTTCGAGTCCGTGTGCGTCTGCAAACGGTTCGTTGATCAGGACCTCGTCGTACCGGCCGGGCTGCAGGCGGCGCCCGGCGCGGAGGACCAGGCCATTGAGGGGCGCTTTGCCGCTGGGAGGGACGGATATGAGGTCACCCCGGGCAGGCGAAACGAGATCGTCCATCGGCAGGCGCACCCGCTCCACGATCCGAGGGTAGGCGCGTGCGACGCCGGGAAGCTCCGCAATCTGGGCGGCGACGGACTTGGGCGCGCGTTCGAGGTGTACGAACACATCGGCGAACCGGTTCGTTTCGTAGTAGAGGTCGCGCGAGTCGTAGAGCGCACGCCAAGCGCTTTGCAGCGCGATGTAGCAAGCCACGCCCGACGCGACGACCACCGCAATCGTCAGTGCCTGCCCTCGCAGCCGAACGACCTCACGAAAGAGCTTCCGGTCGAGGACGTTCACAATCCCCTACTGCTTCGACTTCTTGCCTGCTGGCAGCCCATGCGCCTCGATCTGCTTGCGCAGCCTGTTCAAGAGACCCTCTGACCATGCTTTGGAGGCGCGCGCGCAGGCCGGCTCGTGTGCCGCGTCGTTGGCCCGCGCAACGCAAGATTTGTAGTAAGACTGGGCCCAGCGCAGGTCATCGTTGTTCTTGCGTAGGACGTGCTTCATGCCCTGCACGTACCCGTAGTCATAGATGACGAACAGAACCTTCCTGACGAGGTCGGGGTAGAGCGATTCGAGCGACAGGGCGACAATCTCGTCGCGGCCGTTCTTGTAAGGGGTGCCCAGAAGTTTAGGCTCGGATTTCGACACCTTGTGGCACGCCTTGACCGGGCCGTCCGCGTACGGGGTTCCCTTCTTGCAGCCCTTCGCCCTCGCCAGCCCGATGTAGTAGTCGTGGATCGTTTCCCAGTGCGATGCCCCGCTGACGGCGCCCATGTCGTACGAGAGCTCGAGCTTCTCGCGCACGTGCTTCATTCCCTTCTGGTACGAGCCGCTGTGACGAAGCGCAACGAGCCATTGCTCATCGCCCGCGTCTCCTTCGGC
>CBDURI010000210.1:0-5315 GCA_965369435.1 uncultured bacterium | reverse complement strand
GGCAGACCATGGCTTCGAGCGGTCTCCAGAACCAACGCGGCCACTTGGTACTGGCGTAGCGGGTTTCGACCGCCACCTCAGTCCGGCCATCGGCGAGCTCCCGTAACGTGTAGCGTCCGCCCGCGAGTCGCATTCCTCCGCCTACAGAAAGCTCCTGTTCGGCGATTTCGAATTCGTAGAGGTCGCCCCGTTCGATCCGCGTCATACGCTTCAGAAGGTGTCCGCCTTCGTACAAGCACTTCGCCTCATCGCCGGGCTCTGATTTCCTACCTTCGGTGCGGATAGGAACGGGCAGGAGCAGCCTCAGATGCAGAGGCGGGCGCTCGTCGATCTCTTCGTACAACGCCAGAGCCTCCCAGACTTGCGTGGGCGACCCAGCGAAGCTCATCCGGGTGACTATTGTAGAGAAGGGTTGGTCCATTTCACGGCGGACGCTAGGGGAGCCTGCGCACGCTGTCGAGCAGGCCCTGCGCCTTGCTTCCGTCGGCTTGTCTCGGTCGGGTCCCAGTATCATGATTTGTCATGGCCCAGACTGCTCAACTCCGCACCATCGAAGTCGCCGAGAACGAAGCGCAGCGCATCTTCAAACTGCAACGCGACGCCTACCTTCGCGACCCATATCCCAGTCTCGCTGAACGCAAGGAGCGCCTTCGCGCGCTCGAGCGGATCCTCATCGACAATACCGACGCGATCGTCGAAGCGATCCGCAAGGACTTCGGTCATCGCTGCGCCGAGGAGACGAAGATACTCGAGATCTTCCCCTGCATAGATGGCATCCGCCACTCTGTGAAGAAGTTATCGAAGTGGATGCAGCCCGAGCGTCGGCCCATCTCGATACTGTTCGCAACCGGGTCCAACCGGGTCGTGCCCCAACCCAAGGGGGTGGTGGGCATCGTCTCGCCCTGGAACTACCCGCTGTTCCTCACCGTGAGCCCACTCATCAGCGTCTTGGCGGCGGGCAACCGCGCCATGATCAAGATGGCGAGCAACTCGCAGAACCTTGCCCGCCTGCTTCAGGAAAAGTTCAGCGAAGCCTATTCGGAGGACACCCTTGCGATCTTGCCGGGTGTTCCTGGTCGGGAGTTCTCCACGCTGCCCTTCGATCACATCATCTTCACCGGCGGGGCCGACGCGGGTCGCACGGTCATGCGGTCAGCGTCTGAGAGCTTGACACCCGTTACCCTGGAGCTCGGTGGAAAGTCGCCCACGATCCTCTGCGACGACTTCGACGTCGATGAGGCCGCCGCGCGAATTCTTTACGCGAAGTTCGTGAACGCTGGGCAGACCTGCTTGGCGCCGGATTACCTCTTCTTGCCCGAGGGCTCGCGGGACCAGTTCGTCGCCGCGGCTCAACGCATCATGCCCGAGCGCTACCCAGACACGAATGATGGCAGCTACACCTCGGTCATCGACGACAAGTCATACCGGCGTCTGCGGATGACACTCGACGACGCAGAGGCGAAGGGCGCCAAACTCGTGCCACTGGTGCCAGGCGCTACGTTCAACGACGTGCTGCGCAAAATCCCGCCGCACCTCGTCCTGGATGTGACGGACGACATGCTGATCATGCAGGAAGAGATATTCGGCCCGCTGTTCCCCGTCATGACCTATGAGAGCCTCGATGAGCCCATCGAATACGTTACCAAGAGAGACCGGCCCCTTGGTTTCTACGTGTTCAGCCACGACCGCGCGCGGCAGGACAAGCTCTTGTACAGCACCATTTCCGGCGGCGTCACCATCAACAACTGCATCATCCACATCGCCCAGCACGACCTGCCGTTCGGCGGCGTTGGCGCGAGCGGCATGGGCCAGTACCACGGCCACGAGGGCTTCGCTGAGTTCAGCAAAATGCGACCGGTCTTCACCAACCCGCGCGTCTCACTGCTGTCACTCTTCTACCCGCCCTACACCGGGCGGCAGAATCGCCTGATCGACTTGCTCATCAAGTGGATGCCCTGAGCACCGCAAAACGCATCGCCCCCAAACCGGCAAAATGCTAGGTGCTCTGCATGGAACCGCGCGAGTTGGGGGGCGTCGAGCGAATGACGCTGGCTCTCGACCGAATATCGACGGTGAACTTCACGACGATCGCGCGCGTCCGCGGCCGGTTCGACGATGCCCAACTGCGACACGCGCTCGATGCGCTCGCCAGGCGCCACCCCACGCTCACCGCGCGGCTCTGTCGAAAGCGTTTCCGCTGGTGTCTGGAGCCCAACACCGTTCATTCGATCGGTAGCCGGCACGTCGATGCCGACCCCGACGCCTGGGTTGCTCACGCGGAGACCGAAACGCGGCACGAGCCCTGGCCTCTCGACGGGCCGCGGGCGCGTTGCATCTGGCTTCGTCACGGCGAAGCGGACTCGACGCTGCTTCTGACGTTCCACCACGTCGTCAGCGACGGCAAGTCCGGAGTGCTGGTCATGCGCGATCTCATCCGACTGCTCGCCGATCCCTCGCTAGAGCTGCCCGAGATCCCCACTGCGCCCCTGGAGAGCTTCTTTCCGCTTCCCTATCGGCCCTCGCAAAACTTGAGCAAGGCCTTCGGGCTTCTGACGCGCGACATGCGAGCGACTCCCGCGGCGCAGCTACCAAGCGAGGGCTCCGCGCCGATTGAAGAGCGAACGCAGCGACTCGTTCCCATCCATTTTTCCGAGGCTCAGACGACCGCGCTTCGCACCCAAGCTCGACGTGAGGGATACACGATGCATGGGTTGCTGAGCTCAGCGATGATGCTCGCGCTTTACGAAACCGGCGAGTGGACTGACGAGCCCACGATGCGGCTGTTTCATGCACTCGACTTCCGTGTTTACCTCGAGCAAATCCGGCAACGTAGCGGCGGAGACTTGCCCCGCATCGGTGAGGCATCGGGCGTCTACGCCTCCTATGTGGACACCGAGCATCGCTTGTCGTCCGACACTGAGCTTCACGCGCTCGGGCGGGAGGTGACCGGCGAGATCCAGTCACAGAAGGCCGACGGAATTCCCTTTCTCACGTCGCCGTTTTCGGGAGGGCTCATCCGGTGGCTGCGTGCGTCGCTCGGCTCCAAGCAGACGCTCCGCCTCTGTGAGACTCAGCTGACTCGCAGGTCCCTCGCCATTACGAATCTTGGCCTATTGGAGAGCCTCGACATTCAGGAGCGGTACGGCGAGCTCGAAATTGAAGAGCTACACTTCTTTGCCGCCGTGTCCGTCATGGGCCCCCTAGGTGCAACGGCAACGACGTTTCGGAATCGTCTACAGCTCAACCTCGGGCACGTCGAACCGCGCATCAGCCGAGCCACGATGGAGCGCTTTCAACATCATTTGATGCGCAGACTCGACGCTGTCGATTCGTCGTCGACCCGTTCCTCCAAGATTTCGTAAACGACTCGATACTGCCCCACACGAATGCGGTACACTGCCGAGCACTATGGGCAATGGCGCAGACACTCTCATTCAGACTCTCGTCAACGCGGGCGTTGACACGTGTTTTACGAATCCCGGCACTTCGGAGATGCACTTCGTGGCAGCGCTCGATGGCGCGGACATGCGAGGTGTACTGTGCTTGTTCGAGGGAGTAGCCTCCGGCGCTGCCGACGGATACGCGCGCATGGCGGATAAGCCGGCCGCCACTCTCTTGCATCTCGGATGTGGGCTCGGCAACGCCCTCGCGAACCTGCACAACGCGCGCAAGGCACGTGTGCCCATGGTCAACATCATCGGAGATCACGCGACCCATCACACCCAATACGACGCGCAGTTGCAATCGGACATCGAGACGGTCGCGAAGAATGTGTCTACGTGGATCAAGACCACGTCGGAATCGAGTCGGCTCGCCGCCGACGTTGCCGAGGCTGTGGAAGTGGCCAAAGGCCCGCCTGCGCAGATCGCTACGCTCATCTTGCCCGCAGACGTCTCCTGGAACGAGGGCACCGAGCCGGCACGAGCGCGTGCGCCTGCACAGCCGCCGCGGGCCTCGGACGCGACCGTGCAGGCTCTGGCGCAGGTGATCAAGAAATCAGGCAAGAAGGTTGCGTTCCTGTTGGGCAACCGGGTGCTCCGTGAGGTGGGGCTGCGCGCGGCGTCGCAGATTGCTGAAAAGACGGGTGCCAAGCTGTTCTGTGAGGTCTTTCCGACACGCCTGGAGCGAGGCGCGGGGCTGCCCCCGGTCGAGCGTATCGCGTATCTCGCCGAGCTGGCCTCCGTGCAGCTCGGCGGCTACGAGCATTTGGTTCTGGTGGATGCCAAGGCGCCCGTGTCGTTCTTCGCGTATCCAGGCAAGAAAAGCTATTTGGTGCCAGACGACTGTACCGCCCACACTTTGGTAGAGCCCCCTGAAGATGCGGTGGCCTCGCTGCAGGCTCTCGTCGAGGCTGTTGGCGCCTCCGACACCGCGCCCAAGCTCCAGAGCGCAGGGCGTCCGGAGCTACCGAAAGGCAAACTCAACGCCGCCAAGGCATGTCAAGCGATTGGCGCCTTGTTGCCGGCAAACGCGATCATCTCAGATGAAGCGCAGACGTCCGGCATCAAGTTGTCGACTTGCACCGCTGGGGCGCCTCGGCACGACGTGCTCACCTTGACCGGTGGCGCGATCGGGCAAGGCCTGCCGGTCGCCTTGGGCGCGGCGACGGCCTCGCCGGACCGTCCCGTGCTCGCACTCGTTGGCGACGGCTCCGCCATGTACACGATTCAGGCGTTGTGGACGATTGCGCGTGAGGGTCTCGATGTGACGACCGTCATTTTCAACAACCGCTCGTACGGAATTCTCAACATCGAGCTCGAGCGCGTCGGGGCAGAGACAATCGGCCCGGAGGCCAAGGCGCAGTTGGACCTGTCGGAACCGGCGATCGACTTCGTGTCGATGGCCCAGGGCATGGGAGTGCCGGCACGACGCGTTGCACGTGCCGAGGACTTCAACGCAGCCCTGAAGAACGCATTCGAGTCGCGCGGCCCGTTCTTGATCGAAGCGATTGTACCGAGCGAGTACGAAGGCCTGAAACTCAAAGCGCTGCCGCACATGCTGAGCGCGCTCGGCCACGTCCCATCACCCATTGCAAAGGCGATCAAGAAAAAGATTGCGCCCTGACTACGTAGCCGTCGCATCCTGTACGGCGTTCGCGCCCTAGGCGGCGCGGCGGGCGGCACTGCAGAGCGAGGCGACGGAGGAGCCACCAAAAATCATTTGGATCCCAGCAAGGGTGCCTACGGCCCACGTCCCGGAGACGGGGAACTGGCGCCAAATCATGATGCCGAGGGCAAGCGAAACGACCCCGCTGAACAGCGCCCAGCCCCAGCCCTTGATCGGCCGAAGCCGAAAGGCCCAGACGACCTGGAAGA
>CBDURI010000209.1:0-5335 GCA_965369435.1 uncultured bacterium | reverse complement strand
CGGCGGACGCCATCGTCAACGCGGCCAACCAGAAGATGCTTGGCGGTGGCGGCGTCGATGGCGCTATTCACCGCGCCGCCGGCCCCTCACTCCTCGAGGCGTGCCGCGCCGTCCCCGAGGTCCGACCCGGCGTGCGCTGCCCCACCGGTGAGGCACGTATCACCCCCGGCTTCGAGCTCCGGGCGCGCTACGTCATTCACACCGTCGGTCCCGTCTACAGCGGAAGCGACCGCGACCCCGAGCACCTCGCCTCTGCATTTCGCTCGTCGATCGAGCTCGCCATTCGTCATGGGCTTCGTTCGGTCGCCTTCCCCGCTATTTCTTGCGGCGTCTACGCCTATCCGATGCGGGACGCGGCTGCGATCTCGGCGATGGTTGTGCGGGAGCGAGCGTGGGACCTCGACGAGATCCGTTTCGTGCTGTTCTCCGACGATGCACTGGCGGCATGGACGCAGGCCTTCGCCTGACATTCAGAAGTCGACGACCGACAGCTTCTGCCGCTCTTTGTCCTCCGGACGGTCCCAGGTGTTCTCGAGCTTGAGCACGCCCCGCGGACACATATGCGCGCACATCCCGCACCCGACACACGACGCCCGTGTGAAGCTCTCGTCGGCCTGGGCGTACGAGCGAACATCGATCCCCATCTCGCAGTATGTGCTGCAGTTGCCACAGGAAATACACATGCCGGGCTTCACCTTGATGCGATAGCGCCCGATCTTCTGGACCCAGCCGAGAACCGCGGCCATCGGACAGAAGTTACGACACCACACGCGAGGCCCGAAGACCGGATAAAGCCCCGTGCCGATCACCCCCGCCAGGATGGCGCCGACGGCGAATCCGTAGAAGCTCTTGATCGACCAATCCTGCCAGTGCTCACCGGCGACGATGCGGTGGAAGGTCGGATGCTCGGCGCCGATCAACGAATCGAGGCCGATGAGAAAGGTCGTCGCGATCGCGATGAACAACACCAGATGAATGCTCACTTGCTCGAAGCGCCACGATTGGGTCGACTTGCTGGTCAGGTGTCTCCACGGGTCGCCGAACGTGTTGGCTAGGCCCCCACAACCGCAGACCCAGGAGCAATACCAGCGTTTCCCGTAGAAGACGGCAAGCACGGGCGCGGCCAGAAGCGACCCCACGACGGTGTACAGCGCGAAGTACAGCGGAAAATCCGCCAGTGTTTGCGGATAGAGATAGTCGTACTTGAGCGGCCAGAAGTACGAGAAGTAGAGCTCCTGGCCGCCGAAGAGCGGCATGATGAAGGGCAGCGTAAACCCGAGCGCGACTTGAATGGCGACGTTGACCGTGATGCGAAATCGGTTGTAGCGGCTGTTCCCGTGGCGCCGCAGGTAATAGATGCCGCCCGTGATCATCGCGACCGAATAGAGGGCACCGTAGAGGTACCAGCGATTGCGCAGACCGGCGGCCTCGGAAATCGCGGTGAGCGGCGCGATGCCCAGGTGCTGTTGCACTTTGTGTTCCCAATAGAGAACGACGTAGAACGAAACCAACAGCGCCGAGAACGCGATGCCCACGACGCTGCGGTTGCGCCAGCCCTCGCGGTAAGTTGCTAGAAGCCCGTTTTGTCCCTGCTGGTCCATCCTACGCCCTCTCCACCCGGAGCCGGGGCACGAATTCGGTGTCGAACGCAGCGTCGTTCAGGTGACCCAGGACCCAATCGAGTGTTCGCCGCTCCTCGATCCAACGTGTGAGCACGCTGTGGTCCCATCGTCGCCCGAGCATGTTGAACCCGACGACATGGCCGCCCTGCGTCACGATGCGCGTAGTACTGCGCACCCTGCCCTTCTCCTCGAAGAACCAGTTCTCCTCGCCCTCGAGCTTCCAGTTCACCAGGCCGGCGGTCGTGTACTCGATGTCCATCAGCTTGGCCGAGTTGTACCAGGTGCCTCGAACGTATCGGGGTGCGTCGCCCAACAACCGCTGGCCGGCGACACGCCCTTGATCACGCGCCGTGTACCAGAGCTGCTCGGGCCGTCGGGTCCCGTCGAACCAGCGGACCGAAGCGCAGTCCCCGGCCGCAAACACGTCGGTTGCGCTCGTCTGGAGGCCTTCGTCCACCACGATGCCACCGCGGTCATCGAGGTCGATCCCTGCCTCCGCCAACCACGCGGTGTTCGGCATCACCCCGATTCCGATCACTACACAATCGCTTGGGTAGCGCCCCCGGTTGGTTCGTACCGCCACGACATTGCCATCGGAATCGGTGTCGAGCGCTTCGATCTCGTGTTCGAGGTGAACCTCGACCCCGTGCTGCGCCATGCGGTCGCTGATCCACAGCGCTTCCTTTGGGTCGAGCGCGATGGGCCAAAACCATTCTTCACGAATGAAGAAATGAGGCCGGAGCCCTGCCGTAACCGCGACCTCCACCGCTTCGATGCCGATCAGCCCCCCGCCGATCACCGCAGGCTGCTGAGCGAGCCGGCCACGACGTTCTGCGGCAACCTCGCGAAAACGGTACGGCGACTCGCTGCTGCGCCCGTTGGCATGAAGACGAGGCCGCGGCGGGCCACCCGCCAGGGACGTCCCGCCGTGTACCTCGCGCTCGTACCAGTCGAGATCCTGCAGCGTCACGAAGTGCCCGACGCCGCGCGCCTCACTCCCCGGCCAAGGCCCGGGCCGCGGCCTAGAGCCCGACGCGATGAGCAATCGCTCGTACGCCACCGGCTCGTGGTGCCTCCCGAACGAGACCTGTCGGCGGTCGGTGTCGATACCCGTCGCCCGCGCGCGCACCCGCCGGAAGCCGAGCCTCTCGTAGGCGTCACGCTCGAGGGGCTCGATGTCGCGATGGCTCATCTGTCCGCTGAACACCCACATCAGCGCCGTCCGGGAGAAGAAGTGGTCGCTCTCCTCCGAAACGAGCGTGATATCCCAGCTCGGCTCCCGCTTCCGAACCGCGAGGGCAGCCTCCATCCCCGCGACGCCGTTGCCGATGATGACGATCTGCATCGCGGCCACCATACGACGCCTTGGCCCCGGAGTTACAGTCTCTTCAAAGTCCCGGGGCCGGCTTCCATACTGTAGCGTTATTGGATTTAGCCACCTATACTGGAACCCATGCAAGAGAATGCAACCAATGCCTTCGTGGCCGGTGTGCTGGTGGGCAAGCCTGTCTTTCGCGCGCCCGGCATCGTGGTGCATGGGGGCCTGGACGGCGAGGATCGCGAGGTGGCGGTCATCGTCTTGCAGGCGGTGACCACGGATGGGCAGAAGCTCAACTTCGAGAACATCCCTCGCTACGCCAGCGCCTCCGGCATCCGGATCGTCAAGGAAGAGCCGTACGTCATTCTCGCCACTCCGGAGCCGAAGGGGATCTTTCGCGACCTGCCTTGGACCTCGTGGCGTCTCCAAGAGCGTCTGCGGCACTTCGAACGGGTGGCCAGGATCGTCCAGCGCTTCCATGCGACAGACGTCCCGGTAGGCACGCTCTCGCCCAAATACATTGCCGTCGACGACAAGCTCGAACCGTTCTTCCTGGGTCCGCGCATCGCGCCCCGCAGCGGCGCCTACGTTGCGCCAGAGACCGCGAGCGAGCGACGCATCGACCTTCGCTCGGACGTCTACTCGCTCGGAAGACTGCTGTACTTCGCGGTGGCCTGTGAGGAGCCACCGCGTGAGGCGCGGGACGTGCCTCAGCTCGAAGAGCTAGGGAACTACCCGGCGGGCATCGTCCGGATCATTCGGAAAGCGACGTGTCGCGATCCGGACAACCGGTATCAGTTCATCGACGAATTGCTTGCGGACCTCGCTCACTATCGGGAGCACGCCGACGTCGGAATGGCTCATCCCGACGTCGTGGACCGAAACACGGGAATCCTGAGCGTCGTCCCCGATGCTCCAGAGGAGCCGGAGGTACAGGCGGCTCCCGAAACGGAAATTCGGCCGGATAGAGCGCCGAAAGTCGCTTCCCTCGCCAATGCGATGAAGATCCAGCGGCTATTCCGCGCGGCCGGGTTGGCTGTGGCGCTGGCCGGCATAGCATTCCTCGTAAGCGACTATCGCGCAGCCCAGGGAAGCTTGAGGTCGCTCACGCCGCAGGAGTCGGCCGAGCTCTCGAGCTTCGTGAGCGCGGCGTCGCTGTCCGAGAGCTATCCTCCAGCGTTGTTCGCGCACGTCGACGAATCTTGGGAGCTCCTGTCCAAAGAGCGCCGCAAGGAGGAAGCCGAAGCGCTGTTCAAGTCGGCCACCGCGCGTTGGGGAACCCGGGACGGATTCATTCATCGAGGCAAGGCACTCGTAGCTCAGCGCTGGGACAACGAGGTCACTGTGTTCGGCAGCCTTCACGGAGATCTGAAATGACGAAGAGAGCTCACGCACGCAGCAAGCGTCGACGCCAGGCTGGCTACACCCTCGTGGACATGATGATCGTCGTCTTGATCATGAGTGTGCTTGGAGGCCTCGGATTCAACGCGTACAGCAAGTACATAGCGCGCGCGCGGCGGCCCCAGACGATCATTGCGTTCCGTGCGATCGCTGCGTCTCAGCGCGAGTACCTGCTCACGCACGGTAGCTACGCCGGGACGTTCAGCGCGATCGGATTCAACATCGAAGGCGGCGCGAAGATATCGCCCACCGAGATTCAGGGGCACGTCTACAACTACCGGATCCTTCAAGACGACGGGCCGAGGTCCTGGTACGTGATCGCGACCGGAAACATCGACGGAGACGCCTTCCCGGACATCATCGCCGCGAGCAATCCCCGATAAAGTGCATACTTGGTAACATACCCCACTTGAGGACTGTAAATTTATTCCTATACTAGAATATGAAAGGGGCATGTGAAATGGATTCAAAACGTTGGACTTTAGGGGTCGTGCTGGCGGCGACTGTGAGCCTGTGGGGGCTTGTAGAGGCCGACGCGAGCCCATTTGCTAGTTATATCTTGACCGATGACCTGTCGAACACTGTGAACGGGAAAGCGCCGAAGGATCCCGCATCCTATGACAACAATGGTCACGGGAACAACGAAGACGGCGTCGACTCGAGCAACAAGGGGAACAGCAAGGAAGGCCAGGATACCACCTGCGCAGACGGAACCGTCTGCGACGACGAGATCAAGACGAATGGCAACAAGAAGTAGCCGCAGCTAGGTTGCATGAACAGGAAGGGCGCCCCGCGGGGCGCCTTTTCCGTTTAAGCCGGGCGCGCGAGCTAGGGTTGGATCAGCACGCCCGGATTCATCACTCCATCCGGGTCGAGCGCGCCCTTGACCGCGCGGAGCGCGTCTCCGAACAACGCTGGCCGCTGCTGCTCGTACCAGGGCCGGTGCACGCGCCCGACGGCGTGATGATGGGTGATGGTGCCACCGTGCGCGATG
>CBDURI010000208.1:0-5342 GCA_965369435.1 uncultured bacterium | reverse complement strand
AGTCTGCGAAGATCAAAAAGGAAAGTGGGGGTGAATTTTTCCTTTGGAGCAGTTCATTTTTTCATCCATGATTAGAGCCTAAACGGAAATTTTTGTTGGAAGTGACACGAGAACCATGCCTTACACACGCACTATTCTTCGATTAATGACGCTTGCGTTCGGTCTTTCACTGGCGGTTGCGTGCGGCGACAGCAGCGATGGCCCGCCTCGCATAGAGGCCTGCGAGGCTTTCTTCGACGGCGATGCCATTTGCGCGATTCCCGACTTCGATGTGCGAGCGAAGCTCGAGGGTTGTGCGGGCGATCCCATGGCGGGCGGCTGCCATGCTGGGCCCAATCGCATCCTCACCGTCATGGAGCTCGACCTCACGAATCCGTCGTCGACCGTCGACGGGGAGCTTACGCCGCTCATCGACATGCTTTCCTCGAACGGCAGCTACGTGCTCGATTCCGAGGACGCAAACTGCAGCTACATACTGCGCAAACTCACCAGCAACCCGGGGATTGGTTCGCGCATGCCGCCCCCGCAATCGACCGAGTCCATTTGGAGCAACGACGAGATCGAATGCTTCCGCGCGTACGTCCAGCAAACCTTTGGTTTCTGAGCCGCGCCCTGGTTAGCCGCGTTCCGCGCGGCGGATGCCGAGGTTGACGATCTTTTGCAGCAAGGCGGGGTACTTGAGACCGGCCGCTTTGGCTGCGCTCGCAAACTCTTCGTGCTCGCCGATGTCGGGGTTGGGGTTGGCTTCGAGGAAATAGATATCGCCTGACTCGTGCAAGCGGAAGTCGATTCGCACGCAACCGTCAGTGCCGAGGCGCCTGCAGATTCGGCGCGATAGCCTGGCGATTCGCCGCTCCATCTCCTCGGACAGCCCTTTGGCGCGGCCAATGCTGACGCCGTGCTTCGCCTGGTACTCGAGGTCCCACTTCACTTTGCGGGTAGCGATTTTGGCGGCGTCTTCCGGGAGGTTGTCGAGAAAAATCTCCCAGGTCGGAAGCACTTGGAGCCGGTGGTTGCCCAGGACCGAAACGTACAGCTCACGCCCAGGGATGTACTGCTCGACGACCGCATCGGTCAGGATCTTGTCGTGAATGAACGCAACCCTTTCCTCGAGCGCCTTGTCGTTGTTCACCAACGACGCCTGCGCGATTCCGTAGCTGCCTTCCTCGATGAGGGACTTCACGATGAGGGGGAACTCGAGCTGCCGTGGGCGTTTGATCTTCCGGTAGCGCGGGAAGACGCGGAATCGCGGTACTTGAATTCGGTGGTACGCGAGGACTTTCTTTGAAAGCGCCTTGTCGCGGGCGAGAAGAAGGCCACGCGGATTGCACCCGGTGTACGGGGCGCGCTGCAGCTCCAGGTATCCGACGACGTGTGCATCGAAGATCGCCTGCCCGTCGAACTCTTCGAGGAGGTTGAATACGACGTGCGGCTCGAACTCCTCGATCGCGGTTCGGAGCGGCGCGAGCTCATCGCTCAGACCGACCATGACTACTTCGTGACCAAGCTTACGTAGCCCTCCACGCACGTCGAACTCCGTTTTGAACGGGGCGATCTCTGCAGGGGAAAGCTTGCTGATGTCGTCGGGGGGGATGAGGCTCTTGTGCACGAGAACGATGATTCGCCGTCGCTTTAGAGTGGATGCCATGTATCCCGTCGGTGCAGCAGGTGCACCGTGTGCACCGTCAACATGATCGCGAAGTCGAGCTTCGTCTGACGCTCCCCCTTGATGAGCCGCAGCCTGAGCTCACGGCACCGGCCCATGATATCACGAAGCACCTGGTCGACGGTGAACTGATATTCTCCGGTAAAAAGGGAGATTTGCTCCCGAATTTGCTGGCGATTACGGCGTAGAAACGAAGCGGCGGTCTCGTTGTTCCGGTAGCGCGCCGAGTCGCTGAAGATCTTGAGCAGATCCCGATCGTACTCGTCGGTGAAGCCCGGACTGTAGTGGTCTTGGCGCCGCTCGTAGTGGCGTCGCAACGTGTGCCGGAGCCGAGGTAGAGAGTAGGGGCGGGCACGCGAGCTCACTTGCGGCTTCTTGCCGGAGAGGTCTGCGACGAGCTCGCCGATGTACTCGAGCTTGCCGAGGGCAGACGACTTCTCGTACTGCCGACGCCAATTCGAGCGGGGCGCGAGCCAAACGGCGAACGTCTCGGCGAAATCCTCCACCGGATGAGCCTGCGCGTACCAACCGTCCAAGTGCTCGACGAAACCCTTGCTCGAGGGGTTCGGCCGATAGAAATCGGGGTAGGGCTCGGACGCTCGTCCGAACGCGCGCTGCCAGAGCTTGCGCCGCTGCAGGTTGTAGGCGTGCTGCAAGGCGTGGCCCGCTTCATGACGCAGCAATCGCATGCACTCCACCCGGGTACCTCCCTCGACCTCGAACATCATTTGTCGTTCGAGACGAATGAGCCGCGGATGGGCCAAATAGAAAGGGATGCCGACCCCAGGGATGCCGTCGGGAGAGCACCATTCGTCACTCAACCACGAGTGAACGCGGAAGCGTCGAAGGCCGGATGCATCGAGCTCTTCGCGGAGCCTCGCGACGCAGTCCTCGAGCCACGTGCCTTCCACGCTGAGGTCGAGCTCGCTCAAGCGAACGTCGAGGAGCTCTTCGGTCGGTAGATTCTCCCAGTCGACACGCACAACCCGAGCAGCTTGACGGATCTATGGGGGCGCTACCAGGGAAGACGTTCGCCGTTGGCGTGCCAGAAGCCGCCCGAGTCCGCGAGCTGAAGCTCGTCGATGCGTGCGATCAAGCCTTGGGCCGACTCCGACACCGGAATGCCGTTTCGTCCGGTCATCTCGGTGGCGACCATGCCCGGGTGCAGGATCGCGACCGCGATACCCTTGCCGCGAAAGTCGTGCGCGAGGTTCACCCCGGCCATGTTCAACGCTGCTTTCGACATTCGGTAGCCGTAGTAACCGCCCGAACCGTTGTCATCGATGGAGCCCATCCTGCTGGTCATGAGGATGATCTTGGAGCCCTTGCCGAGGTGGTGCTGCAATACGGACGTCACCCGTAGCGCTCCCAGCGCGTTGACCTCGAAGTGCTGTCGGATCTGGTCGAAATCGAGGTCGTCGAACGTCTCGTTTTCGAAGATACCGGCGTTGTTGATCAGAACGTCCACTTGGGTATCGCCGAGGTCCCGCGACACTGCCTCGAGCGCCGCCTGGTCGGTTACATCGACCCCCTCGAAGACCTGAACGCCGAGCGCGTCGAGCTCGCGGCTCGCCTTGCGGCAGAGCGCCAACACAGTGTCTCCCCGCTCAGCGAGCTGCCGGCTGAGCTCGAGACCGATTCCCTTGTTCGCGCCTGTGATGAGTACTGTTGCCATGAAGCCGAAGGAGTCGCTAAATGCTTACGTGAACTTCGTGGCCCTCATAGGCCGCGATGCCCTCATCGGCTTTGTGACCGAGCTCCCGCGCCAACATGAGCAACGCACGCGCCATTGCGAGCTCGTCGCCGATCAGGGGCAGGTCTGGGTCATCCGGATTGCGCCGCGCCTTTCCGGTTCCAGCGAGCTGGTCGCCGTCGATCGAAAGACGAGCGGTCGCGTTGGTCGTGGAGCCTTCCTCGATGACTTCGAGGCTCACTGTGAACGCTTTTGCTTTAGCCATGGGACACCTCCTCGAGCGGACGATGAGCATAAGGAATTCGAGGGGTTCGGTCTAGGTGACCGGCCTGGCCTTGCGGTCCCGCGGAATCGTGGCCACGCTCGCCACCAATCGGGCAGTCGTCGGGAGTGGATCATGCGTTTTTCGAGCTTTGTTCTGATTGGATTGGCGTTCACCCTCACGGTGAGTGGCTGCAGCAGCAGCGATGCCGGAAGCGGCGGCGGTGGCAGCGGTGGAGGACAGGAGCCGGAGTGGACCATCGACGCGGGGGCGTTGAAACTGCTCGTCACCGAGTCCCCCTGGAACATGGCGTTCTTCGATGCGGACGGAAATCCGGTGCTCGTCGAGCTACCCGACATGGGCGATGGCCCAAGCGGTAGTCTTGCGATGCACCTCGGTCCGCCCCTTCCCGGCAATGGTCAGCAGTCTACGTTGCCGCCAGTCAGGGAGGGCATCCCCGCGACCCCGCCATTGCGCGACAGCGGATGGGTGCATGCAACCGCCGTCGAGTCCTCCGGGTACGAAGGCGACGCCTATCTAGCGACGATCGCCACGTCCGATCCGGACCGTAAGCTCGAGCTCGTTGCAGCGGCAGAGGCGGACGGGGTGATCAGCATCACCGTGCAGCCTGCAAGCGCGGACGGCGTGCAAGTATTGGGCATCGGCTTCGTGGCAGAGCAGGAAGAACGCTTCGTTGGATTTGGCGAACGCAGCAACACCGTGAACCAATCGGGCTGGGCCCTCGAACACTATGTGGCCGACGGACCGTACTACGACGGGCAGGAGTACGCCGTCATGAGTACCCTTCTCCCGGATTGGGGAACCCGCTGGCGGCCAGACTCGACCTACTTCCCTATCCCCTGGCTCCTGTCATCGCGCGGCTACGGCGTGCTGATCGACAACGACGAGATCAGCTACCACCGCGTCGGCTCCGAAGCCCCCGACGCCTGGAGTATGGAAGTCGAAACGGTGGAGCTGCGGTTCCGCGTTTTCGGTGGACCCACGCCGGTTGAAGCCCTCGGGCGCTACACCGAGGCCGTAGGACGGCAGCCCGACAATTACGGACCATGGTTCTTCGGTCCCTGGCTTCAGACCGACTCGGACAGCCGAATCGAGGAGAGCCGCCTGGCCGACGTGCCGACCTCGCTCAACGCGACGTACACCCACTACCTGCCGTGCGGCGCTCAGCAGGACCGGGAGGAGCAGCAGCGGATTCGAACGGCGGCGAACCACGACATGGGCGTGGCGATTCACACCTACTTCAACCCGATGATTTGCGTTTCGTACGAGCCCGCCTTCACTGACTCCGAAGAGCTAGGTGCCCTCCTCAAGCATGATGACGGCACGACCTACATCTACGAATACTGCAGTAACCTCACCAGCTGTTTCGAGGTGAGTCAGTTCGACTTCGCGGCCGAAAATGGCGTGGCAGCGTACAAGGTGCTGACGGATGAAGCGATTGAGCACGGATACGACGGCTGGATGGAGGACTTCGGGGAATACACGCCGCTCGACGCGGTAACGACCGACGATGTCACCGGGACCGAGTACCACAACCGCTACGGGCGCGACTACCACTGCGGCGCATACGAGGCGACCATCGATGCGGGCAAGCCATTGGCCCGGTTCACGCGTTCGGGATGGACCGGCTCGCCTGCGTGCACGCCGATCGTGTGGGGCGGCGACCCGACCACCGGGTATGGCTACGACGGGATCCAGTC
>CBDURI010000207.1:0-5362 GCA_965369435.1 uncultured bacterium | reverse complement strand
GCGTGCACTCGGAACCCGATGTCTTTGAGCCCCGCGACGGCCTTGCGCTTGCCGTCCGGGATACGGAGCCGATAGCCGGTCACCCGGTTTGTCTCATCGGTCAGCAGCTCGTGGCAAAAGAGAGTCGGCTGGCCGAGCTGCCGCATGAACGGCGAGGCGAACTGGTAGAACGTGTCGCTGAGGATGATCAGCTGCGTGCGGTCGCGGAGCTCATCGAGAAACTCCTTTGCCCCTGGTAGGGGCTCCATCGTGCCGATCACTTCATCGATGTCGGAAAGCTTGAAGCCGTGCTCGTCGAGGATCTCGAGACGACCGCGCATGAGCTTGTCGTAATCCGGCTCGTCACGGGTGGTGCGTGTCAGCGCATCGATTCCGCTCTTCTCCGCGAACGCGATCCACACCTCTGGAATGAGGACACCTTCGAGATCGAGGCAGACGACGAGTGGCGGCATGAACAGTACTCCAGTCCCCGGGCGGGGCTGCTGCGCGAGGGCGCTTCGTCTACCCGATTCTACGGCCCAGGCAACTGGCTTCGGCTCGACAGCGGGGCCGTCGCGGGTCAGAAGTGTGAGGTTAATGAAGTTTCGGAACGCGATTTTTGCTGGTGGAGGCAGCCGATGTTTTTGGCAGCTCGGCTTCTGGGAAGGTGCCAAGCAGTCAGGGCTCGATCTGCAGAGCTCGGTGAAGTTCGTCGGTTCGACGAGCGCGGGCTGCGCGATGGCCACGGCTGCGGTCCTCGACCGGTCGCACTACGCGCTCGAGCTATTCAAAGACTTCACAGCAAAGAATCCAAGAAACATCCACTGGAACAACGCAAATCCGTTCAAGCAGGGCGCCCTGCTTCCGCATGCTCGCATGTACCGCGAGGCTCTGACGGAGCTCATCGGGCCCGGCGACTTAGACACCCTCAAGAACACTTCGGTGCACTTTCTGATGAGCAGCTACCCACGGCGGCTGACCGGTGCGATCGGCGCGGTAGTCGCGTTTTGCATCTACGGGATCGAAAACACGCTGCGCAGGGATCCCATCCACCCAAGCTGGCCCGCGCGAGCTGGACTCAAACCACTCGTCGGACGCGCGGCGGACTGTCACACGCGGCAGGACTACATCAGCATGGTGCTAGCGTCATCGTGCATTCCTCCCATTTTGCCGGAGGGCCACCTTCGGGGTCGCAAAGTGCTCGACGGTGGCTTGATCGAGAACATCCCCGTCCGTCTCGCAGACGACCAACCTGGTGAAACGCTGGTTCTGCTCAGCCGCAGGTACGAGCGCAAGCTCCCTTCGACAAAGCGCGTAACCTGGGTGCAGCCATCAAAGCAGATCGAGATCGACAAGTTCGACTACGCAAACCCCCGCGGCCTACAAGAGACGTTCGACCTAGGCATCGCGGACGGCCAGCAGTTCGGCCAACGTTCTGTTTTGGGCAGCAAGGCACCCACGAGCCGCTATGAACCTTCGTCGATGAGTCGTTCGTAAAGCTCGAACAGCTGGTCGAAGTGGTCATCCATCGTGCCAACCTCGTGCTGCGCGGCACGCGCACAAGCCGCGACGAGGGTGTCGCGATCGCGGTCGAGGAGGGCCCCGATCGCCACGGCACAATCGGCGACGTCGCCCGGCGCGTAGGTCTCCGAATACGACGGATCAGCCAAGTCTGCAGCGCCACCTTGATTTGGAACGATGACCGGAAGCCCCGAGCAAATGGCCTCAGCAACCACGAGCCCGTAGGTCTCGGCAGCAGAACCGTGAAGCATCGCATCCGCGCTTGCGAGGCTCGTCGCGATCTCGTTTCGGTCGGCGACGAAGCCGGCCACGTGCACGCCTGGCACTCCCGCCGCGCGTCGCTCCACCCAACTACGCAGCGGTCCGTCGCCGTAGATGACCAAACCCATCGGACGCGTCGCGCTCGCACGGCGAAACGCGTCGAGCAGCGTCCCAAGTCGCTTCTCCGGATGGAACCGGCTGATCGTCATCAGCAGCGAGGCTTCCTCACCGAGCCCGCAGAGCTCGAGCATCTGCTTTCGTACCGCGGCATCCCTTCGCGACGGAGAGAACTGTGCCTTGTCGATTCCGAAGGGCACCGCCTCCGCGCGACGCACACCAAACCGCTCGAGCTTCTCTGCAAGCCACTCACCGCTCACCACCGTGGCGTCGAAGTGTGCGCTCAAGCTCCGAAGATAGGCCCAGTACCACCCGAACATCCGGTCGACCCGGTCGATGCCGAGCCGATGTCCGAGAAAGGTTTGCGGATACACCGCCACCGGGTCCTGATGAAAGATGAAGGTCTTCACCGCACGGCCGGGCCAACGCGCAACGAACCAGCCGCCCGACCATGGCGAGGAGCCCTCCACCACGTCCGGCGCCTCGCGGTCGAGAATCCGGTGCACGGCTCTTTCGCGCCAAAGCACGTAGTAGCGGGGGTCGAAGGGCATGGGCGGGCCCTTGACCCAGCAGATGCGACCACCCAATCGTTGCTCCTCGCCGTCTTCGGGACCTGGCGCGATGACGACGACTTCGTGGCCCGCCCGCGCACCGGCTTCGAGCTTCTGATTGATGTAGGTGCGGACGCCTCCGCCGAGCTCCGCGTAGAACTCAGCTACGTCGACGATCTTCATGGCGCGGGCAGGATATTGTCAGGAAGACGTTTGGTCTGCAACAAACCTCGGGGCTACCGTCGAGGACGGCCGGAGTTGTGTTCTCGGCGGCGAGGCTTATAGTTCCGCGCAGTGGCGCGATCAGTCCTGACACTCGTCGTTGCGCTCGGTTTCGCGTCACTTGGGGTTTGGATCGCGAGAGGCCTTGCTCTCGACACGGGAGTCGAGGCGCTCCTGCCGGACGACTCGGTGTCCGTGCTCTCGATCCAAGAGACGCGCGACCAGCTCGGGCTAGAGGAGCCTCTGACAGTCCTCATCGCCTCGGACGATCCGGGTCGCAGCGAGGCCCTCGCCGCACAGCTCGCGGAGATCTTCGCGCAATGGCCCGAGACCGTCTGGGTGATGACCAGCTACGGGTTGGACGCGCTCAGTGAACGCGCGTTGTACTACGTCGACACCGATACCCTCTACGAGTGGAACGAGCTCGCCGAAGAAGCGCTCGATTGGGAGGTCTGCAAAGCCTCGCCGCTGTGTGTGACCATTGCGGACCCGCCGGAGCTTCCCGACAGCGACGCGGTGCGAGAAGCAGTCGACCTCTCCCCGGCGGGAACTGTGCTCCGTCAGCTCACCGGCGAGTCCGCCAAACAAGCCGGCAGCAGCAGTGGCGACGAAGACCAAGAAGGGCCGCACGCGCTGTGCAACGACGAAGGCACGGTGTGCGCCGTCCAAGTCATGTTGAGCGGCTCACCCGGAGACCTCAGTTATGCCCGGATGATCAAGGAGCGCGCAGAGGCCGTCATGGCGCAGTTGGCCGAGTCGCAGCCCGAAGGCACGGTCTTCGAAGTCACGGGCCGCTACCGCGTAGCCCCTCTCGAGCACGGCATCATCCTGAACGACCTTCGGTTGGTGTCGATCCTCGCCGCGCTGGGTTCGCTGCTCGTCGTGCTGGTGTTCTTTCGCGACCTCACGGCAGTCGTCCAACTCATGATCCCCCTGTTGAGCGGCCTGGCCGTTGCGGTCGGGCTCGTCGTTCTCATCGAGCCCAAGCTCAACATCATCAGCGCGGCCGCGCTCGCCATTCTCGCAGGCATGGCGATCGACTTCGGCATCCACCTCCTGACGCACTACCAGTCCGCGCGCGCGGAGGGATTGAGCCCAGCCGCAGCGGGGAAGGCAAGTGTGCAAGAGCTGTGGGTCTCGCTAGTGGTTGCCGGCCTGACGACCGCGTGCGGCTTCGCCGCCCTCTCGATGACCGATTTCCAAGGATTCTCCCAAATGGGATGGATCGCATCGCTCGGCATCATCGTCACGCTCCTTTGGACGCTCGCCATCTTCCCGAGCGTGGTTCGCCTGGTCCCCGGGAGCAGCAGGCCTCGTCGGCGACCGGCAGCCAAAGATCGAAGTGATCGCCGCGCTGCGTCGATCGTGCTGGTAGCGGGGCTCCTGGCCATTCCTTTCGCCGCCCAGGTCGGGTTCGAGTCCAACTTGAGCAAGCTTCAGCCCAAGGGCATCGGCCAGACCATCGACGGCTCGTTGATGCGAGCCCGCGGGAACATCAACGCGCTCTACATCGGCACGTCGAGCGAGGCGGTGAGCGCAGCGATCGAAGACGAGCTGATGACCAAGGGCGGCATGGAAGCCCTCGGCGTGGAGCCGGTCGTGGTCTCGGCACAGGTGATCTTCCCGGACGACTCCGATGAAAAGACGGAAATCCTCACGAAGCTCAAGGCGACGCTCGAGCGCGCCAGGGAAAAAGCCACCGAACGCGAAGACACCAAGCTCCTCGAAGAGCTGGACGAGCTCGAGCCTTGGGTCGACGTCGATGGGCCACCGCAACCCGATCACATCCCGGAATGGCTCGCCGCAACGCTCGTGTTGAAGGACGGTTCGGTCGGCAAGAGTGGCATCATCTACGTCCCGCTACGGGGGTCGAACGCAGAGGCGATGGAGCACCTCTCCTCCTGGCTCGACCAACTGCGCGAGGCGCATCCAGACGTCACGTTCGCATCCCCCGCTGCCCTCCTCGGCGAGGTGACACCCGCGCTGATCGCCGACTCACCGTGGATTCTCGCCCTGGTGTTCCTGGGCCTGATCCTCGCCACCGCGATCGCGAGCCGATCCTTCTCGGTCACGCGCGACGTATTCCTCGCGACCGCATTGAGCACGATCTTCTTCGCGGCGACGCTGTCTCTCTTTGGCATTGACCTGCATCTCTACAACCTGCTCGCGGTGCCCGTCGTGGTCGGACTCGCGGTCGATGGCGCCGTGCATGTTCGATGGGCATACGACTACGACGGCGCGCGACAGAAGTACGCGACGTACAAGGCCGTCGCGGCGTCGACTCTCACCTCGATGGTCGCCTTCGGCGCCCTCATGACCGCCGACAGCCCGGGGCTGCGTTCCTTGGGGCAAGTAGGAGTCCTCGGGCTCGGCATCTCGCTCGCGGTGAATCTCTTGTGGCTGCGTGCGTGGTGCGCTCCCGAGAGCAGTGCGTGAGGTCCGCGGAGAAGGGCCAGGCCGCGCAGAATGTGCGCGCAGACTCTCCACGGTGATTAAAATCGTCTCCTTGCGACCACGTTAACGAGGACCAGCTAGCTTGTTCAGCGTTGCAGAGGGCACAGTTCGCGATGCGCGGCGCCACCGCCAAAACGTACTTTGCCCCTAGAAACCAGTGGCTTCGTGCGGCGCACCGACCGGAAATACTCGACTGCTGCCGAGTTCGGCGCATCCGAGACATCACGCTCGCTCATCGGACCTGCGTGACGCTACGT
>CBDURI010000206.1:0-5410 GCA_965369435.1 uncultured bacterium | reverse complement strand
GAACGGCAACGCTTGGAATCCTTGGGATTGCCCGCACCGCACACGTGGCATTCGATCTCTTCGGCAGCCATATCTCCCTCACTCGACCGGGTTGAGTGTCCCCGGGACGCATTGTCTACGCAGGGCTCCTGAAGCGCAACTGCCTGTACATGCGAGGGAATCCCCGCGTACTTGACGCGCGGTACGTGGCGGCTACCTTCCCGCACTGCCCGAAATTTCCGGGCTGAAGGAGGCCTGAAGTGGCCCGTTTTATCGACGAGCTCAAACGTACGCATTCCTGTGGTGAACTGAGAGAAGAGCACATCGGTCAGGAGATCGTCCTCTTCGGATGGGTGCAGAACCGACGCGACCACGGCGGTTGCATCTTCATCGACCTGCGGGACCGCGATGGGCTGACCCAGGTGGTGTTCGACCCAGAAACCACTGACGCGGCTGCCTTCGAAACTGCGGACAAGGCGCGCTCGGAGTGGGTGCTGGGCCTGCGCGGCAAAGTGCGGGACCGCGGCACGAAGGACGACGGCACGAGCCTTCGCAATCCGCGGCTCGCCACTGGCGCCATCGAAATCATCGCGCTCGAAGCCACGATCTTCAACAAGGCCGAAACGCCCCCATTCGAGATCGAGGACCAGATCACGACCGGCGAGGACAAGCGCCTCCAGTACCGCTATCTCGATCTGCGACGCCCCAGCCTCCAGAAGAACATGGTGATGCGGAGCAAGCTCAACCATGAAGCACGCAACTACTTCAACGACGGCGGTTTCCTCGAGATCGAAACGCCGTTCATGGTGAAGTACACGCCGGGCGGCGCGCGCAACTTCCTGGTCCCGTCACGACTCTACGGAGGGCATTTCTATGCGCTCGCCGAGAGCCCGCAGCTCTACAAACAGCTGTTGATGTGCGCCGGGTACGACAAGTACTACCAAATCGTCCGATGCTTCCGGGACGAGGACCTGCGCATCGATCGGCAGCCCGAGTTCACCCAGATCGACGTCGAGATGTCGTTCATCAACCAGGATGACCTGTTCAAGGTGCTGGAAGGGCTCGTGTTCCGGCTTTGGAAAGAGGTCCTGGGCATCGACCTGCTCGAGCGATACCCGACTGGGGAGTTTCCCCGGCTCGCGTTCGCAGACTCGATGGAGCGTTTTGGCAACGACAAGCCCGACATGCGCTTCGGCATGGAACACGTCGACATCACCGACCTGACCATCGAGCATGACGGGGGCGGGATCGGGATGTTGGAACCGATCGCCAAGAAGTTCAGCGAGGGCGCGTATCGTCGAGACCTTCCGACGGAGATCGTGAAAGCGATGGTGGTGCCCTCGGGTCACGGCTTCTCACGCAAAGACCTCGATGCGCTCGAAAAGTACGTTCGTCAGATGGGCGCCAAGGGCCTGGCGCGCGCCAAGGTCGATGGCGAGGGCAACTGGCTGCAAAGCCCGCTCGCGAAAATGGTCACCCCCGAGTTCCGCAAGGCGGTGAACGAAGCGGTCGGCGCCGAGGACGGCGATCTGATTTTCTTCCAGTTCGGGGCCACGCAAAAAGTCCACACCGTGATGGCCAATCTACGCCTTCACATCGCGCGCAAGCTCGGCATGATTCCGGAGACGGGAAGCGGTGGCGATTGGAACTTCCTCTGGGTCGTCGACCCGCCGATGTTCGAGCGCAACGAAGACAAGAAACGCTGGGAAGCCGCACACCACATCTTCACGCGCCCGCACGACGACTGCATCGAGCTCCTCGATAGCGACCCGGGCAACGTGCGTTGCTATCGCTACGACCTCGTGCTCAACGGCTTTGAGATAGCGGGCGGCTCGATTCGTCTGCACGATCCCGAGGTTCAGAAGAAGGTCTTCGAAGTCATCGGCCTAAGCGACGAGGAAGCGCGCGAGAAGTTCGGCTTCCTGCTCGACGCGCTCACGTACGGCGCCCCGCCCCATGGCGGAATCGCTTTCGGCATGGACCGCGTCGCGATGCTGGCCGCCGAAACGGAGTCGATCCGCGACGTCATTGCGTTCCCCAAGACGCAGCGGGCGAACGACCTGATGACCTCGGCGCCTTCGCGAGTGGATCCCGAGCAGCTGCTAGAGCTCAAAATCAAGACCCTCGAGTAGTGTGCGGATCTTTTCGCCCGCACACGGTTTAGTGGCCTAATTCGTCGCAGGCAGCCTGATCGCCGTCGTAGCAGTCGGCTTCTAGCTCGGCCTTGGGGGGCAGGTCTTCGGCCTCGATGACCTCGGATGCCGGTTCCGGGGTGAGTGGTTGCTTGGGGCATCCGCAAACGAGGACCCAGAGGATGAATAGCGAGAACTTGCCGTGCGTCTTCATTCCCTGACAAGGTGTACCATTATGAAAGCCGTCGCTACATTCGCGTTCGCCGCCCTATTCGTTCTTGCCGCGACCCTGCCCGCCCTGGGTCAGGGAGAAGGGGGGGACGACATCAAAAACTGTTACAGCGTGCACGGCCAGGCACGCTACGGCGCCCTCGCCTACAAGCACATCGTCATCGTCACCAATCGGTGCGACATGACGCTGCAATGCCAGGTGTGGACCGACGTCGACCCCTCGCCAAAGCAGTCGACGACCGTGGGGCCGAATAGCACGAGCGAAACGATCATCCGCAACAACTCGCCCTCTCGAGCCTTCAAGGCCTTTGGCGAGTGCAAAAAGTAACTGGACGTAGCCGGAAGTAGCCGTCCTCTTAGAAGAGCGGGCTGTCTTCCTTCTGGCTGAAGAAGCGTTCGAAGATCGCGTAGCCCTCGGCGAGGTGGTCGAGCTCGGTGTACTCGTTCGGCTGATGTGCCTGTGCCGCGGTGCCGGGACCTAGATTGACGCCGGGAACACCGATGGCGTCGAAACGCGCTACGTCGGTCCACGCTTGTTTAGTGCGAACGGCGGCGACCCCGCAGGTCCCGAGATGCCGGACGTAGCGATTGTCGGAGTGTGGGCGCCCCGCCGGCGACAGGTCGGTCGGTTCCACTTCGCAGTCGTCGTCCGCGAGCTCCCGCAGCTCGGCGAACGCCTCATCGGGCGTGCGCCCAGGCGCGAAGCGATAATTGACGTTGAGCTCGGCTCGACCTGGGATGACGTTGCGCGGGCCGCCCCCCCGTATGACGGTAGGCGTCATCACTTCCCGAAAGAGGTGCCCGTCGAGCTCGACATCGTGCGGCTCGCGCTGCTCGAGCTTCGTGAGAAACTTCGCCGCTTTGTAGAGCGCATTGTCGCCCTGCCATGGCCGCGCGCTGTGTGCGGTACGTCCGACGAACGTGAAGGTCGCGTGGATCGTGCCCATCGCACCGAGCTGCATCTCGTTGTCGCTCGGCTCGAGACAGATCGCGAGGTCGAGCTCATGCAGCTCGGGATAGGCATCGAGAATGGGGCCGAGACGATTTTCGTCGAAGGGGCCTTCCTCCCGTTCGTAAAAGATCAGGGTGAGATCACAGGGGAGCGCTGTGAGATCGAGGCGCTCGACCAGCTCGATCATGATGGCCAACCCGGACTTCATGTCGGCTGCACCGGCACCGTAGATTCGATTGCCTTCGATGCGTGCCGGCCCGTCATGCTCGGTGCGCACGGTGTCGAGATGCCCGACGAGGGCGATTCGGGGCACGTTCTGCCGTCGCGCCACACGGACGATCAGGCTGTCGTGGAACCGGGAAATCGCGTCGTCGCCCAAGCTGCGGGTCAGGCGCGCCTCCACATGGTCGCACAGCGCCGCTTCCTCTCCGATCGGACTTGGGATCCGAACGAGGTCGAGCAGGGTGTCGCGAAGCGCATCGGCGATCTCGGTCATTGGCCTGGAGCCTAGCAGGGAGCCCGGACCGAGGCAGCGCCACGTTCGAAAACTAAGCCGGAACCCCCGCGTCGCTCGTGAGCCGCATTTCCAGCTTCTCGACCAAGCGATTGAGTTGGTCCTGCTGAATCGCGCTAGTGACGAAGTTGGTGACAAACGCGGTGAAGTAGGAAGCGACGTCGAGAATAATCGTGATGACCGAGGTGTCTTGGGCAGGGCCGAGCCCGCTGCGATCTTCGAAGTCCGTTAGCTGGCGGGAGATCTGATAGTCGACCCAGATGCCGTAGATCGCGAAGGTGAGGAGCACAAACAAGAAGTCGAGCCAGAACCCGTGGCCGGTCGGTGTGCGGCCGTCGAGCTTCTGCAGGTCTTCGTAAATGCCGTGATACCAAAACGGGAGGTAGATGCCGAGGGTGATGATGCTGAGAACCAGCACCAAGGCAGGCTCACGGCGCTGGATGATGGGAGCTGTCATGGTGTCTTCCCTTCCCGCTCGCGCGTTGCGCCTCGTCGGCTAAGTTTCGTCCCATGAACGGCGGAGCCACGCAAGCGGCCACAATCGGCGTGATCGGCGATGTTCATCTCTTTTGGGACGACGAGGACGTCGTGTTCTTCAACGGATGCGGGTACGACCTGCTGCTATTCGTGGGCGACCTGGCGGCCTACACCCAGGTGCGCGGGCAACGCGTTGCGCGTTCGCTTCGAGCGCTTCGCACGCCTGCGATGTGCATTCCCGGCAACCACGACGGCTTGCACGCGTTACAACTCGGCGCGGAGATCGCGCCCCGCGCGCACCGGTTTCGTGACGCATTCTGTCAGGGCCAAGCCCGCCGCTGTCGAAGCCTCGACGAGGCCCTCGGTGATGTGGAGCTCGTCGCCTACACGCAACGCCGCGTCGCGCCCGCCGGCGTTCCGCTCAACATCGTGGTGTGCCGCCCCCATTCGATCGGCGGCCGGCGCCTCGCCTGTCTTCGCTACTTGGACGAAGCATATGGTGTCGATTCGATGGAGTCGTCGATCGCGCGCTTGAAGTCTTTGGTCGACGCATGCGACGACGCGCCGATCCTGTTCCTCGCCCACAACGGCCCATCAGGCTTGGGAGACCGGGCGGACTCGATCTGGGGCTGCGACTTTCGCAAGAAGGAAGAGGACTGGGGCGACCGCGACCTCGAGGAAGCCCTACGGTACGCCAACAGCAAAGGCCGCAAAGTGCTCGCCACCGTGGCTGGCCACATGCACCGCAAGACCAAATCCGGAAAGCGACGGCCCGCCCAAATCGAAAAGGACGGAGTACTCTACGTCAACGCCGCAGAGGTCCCGCGTCATCGGCAGGTGACGGGTCGCAAAGAGCGGCACCATGTGAAGCTGACGGTGACGGCGGGCGCAGTGACGGCCGAAGACCTCTGGGTCTGAGCAACCGGGGCGCGGCGGAGCGCGACCGTATGCGCACATCCACGGTGACGCGCGTGGGCGTATGTGGGCTTCTACGCAGGAGGACGGCTCGGGATGGGCAGCACAGTGAATGGGTCGGCGCCTCGACGTATGTCGACTTAAGGTGCCGGGCGACGGGGCTCCCATTCGCGAGCACGCCCGTCCCGAGCCGTCCTCCGGTGACTCAGT
>CBDURI010000205.1:0-5422 GCA_965369435.1 uncultured bacterium | reverse complement strand
GATGCCTACTAGCTCGAGCCGATTCGCACCGCCGCGGAAGCGCCCGCCCCGGCGAGTGCTCCGATCGCTATCGCCACGACCAGCGACACCGTCGCGCCCATGAGGTCGAGCCCGTCGAGGACGAGCCCAGTCATGCCAAAAAACGACACGAAGAATGTCCAGAACCGACGAGATTGAATCGTGCGCACGAAAAAATCGCCGCTCGCAACGCCATCGAGCTGACCGATCTGACTCGCCCGCGTCGTATCGTCGTGCGCCCGGGTTCGGTCGTCGGCGTCGCCGCGCTTGTCGTTCAAGAAGAGCGACGCACCGAGAAGCACGGCCCCGAGCATCAGCGACAAGATGTATACATTGATCAGCATTTGGAGCGTCCTCCGGTCAACAGGTCCGCACGCCCGTTGCACCCCACGAGACATCGATAGGATGAAGCCCATCGTCCTTGCAAGCCAGTTCGAAGCCTTTTGCCGCATCCGGGTCCAAAAAGAACGCGACCGCGACGTCTCCGCCGCCCGCCCCGCATGGCTTGGCGCTCCCTGAAAAACGGGTCGCTAACGCGCTGGCGCGTCCAAGCTCGGCGTCGACGATCGGGGCCCCGGCGGCGGCACCGAGCATCCCCATCGCGCTCGAGTAGGAGGCCGCCCCCGCGATGACATCGGCGGCATTCCCGTCCTCAAAGGCGGACGCGAACCGGTGCGACAGCTCCGAAAGTCGATCCATGCAGGTACGATACTCCCTCGGGCTGTCTTCCCGAAGCGCGTGTACCTTACCCACCAACTCGCTGGTTCGCGCGGCATGACCGGTCCAGATCAAGCACATCCGAAGGTCCGCCGGCTGCTTCAATGTGCGCGTCTCGACGCCGTCGTCGGCGCGTGTGAACCGCAGGAAGCCGCCAAAGGCCGAGGCGGCCACGTCGACGCCGCTGCCCTGCGGTGCGATCGACGAGTGGCCCTCGAGAGCGATCGAGAAGACTCGATGCAGGGTGTCGGAGTCGCCGAGCTCGCGGCCGTGGGTTGCGCAGCTTGCGCCGGCGGTTGCCACAGCGGCGGCAGCAGACGACCCGAGTCCGAGCTTGACGTGGCCTTGCCGGAGGTTGCTCGCGTCCACGGTCACAGAGCGAGGCAACGGCCCGAGCTCTTCCCGCGCGCGTCGAAGCGTCGCTTCGACTTCCGGTGACATCGGCGCAGAGCTTTCAGACCAGCTGACCGAGACTCGTCGATCGATGGCCGCCACGACGGCCGGAGCACCCTCGAGCACCGCGTACTCGCCGCACAGCAACGCCTTGCCCGGTGCGCTCGCACCGACCGGGTTCACTGCTTCACCTCGACCGCTGGGCCGGCTTTCGCGACCCAGGTCCGGGTGACGCCCGGAGTTCGATCGAGCGCTTGGCGGACTCGAGTGGCATCGCCAACTCCGCACAGGGCCTTGACGTGCGGACCGGCGTCCATGGTCGCCCACACCGCGACGCCCCGCTCTCGCAACCCGCGAACCGTGGCGAGGGCAGCCAAGGTGGCCGGCGCCCAGTAGAGGATCGGCGGGTCAGATGTGATCGCGCAACAGTGAAAAGCGAGCGTGCTCTGCTCCATTGCGGCGCCGAGGGCGTCGAGGTCGCGCTCCTTGATCGCACGCTTGATTCTCCGCGACCACTTGGGCGCCTGGTTCAACCATGCTTCGTAGTAGGGAGACGTCTTACGCGAGCGCTCCATTCCCTCGGTCGAGCCCACTTTCTTTTGACCGGGCTCGGTCGCGGCAACGATCAGGCGAAGGTTCCAGTGGCCGGGAGGCGCAATCGGCCGCGCCGCCAAGTTGACGTCGCCCCGGCTCCCTGCGGGCAGCTCGACGAACCCTCCATAGATCGAGCGAGCAGCCGAAGCGCTCGATGCCCGCGCCAGGGCGCTCAGACGGCGAGCGTTGAACCGGAGCCCCGCTGCGGCCGACGCCGCTGCGGCGAGCGCCGCAAAGCCGGACGCACTCGAAGCGAGCCCCGCAGCCGTGGGAAAGTGGTTGTGACTCGTGACGTGCGCGTTCAGGTGCAGTCGAGCTTCCCGTCGAACGCGGTCGAGCATGGCCGTGACCCGTTCGGCTTCGGCCCGGGTAGCCCGCCGGCCGTCGAGTCGGACGACGTCGGCTTTCACGGATGCGTCGAACCGGACTCGGGTTTCGGTGACGAGCTGGTCCAGCGTGAGTGAGATGCTCGGCACGGCAGGGATGTTCCGCTTCACGTCGGCCTTTCCCCAGTACTTGGCGAGCGCGATGTTTGCACAGGCCCGGGCGCTTGCCTCCATGGCACGATCGCTCATACGCTCACCTCCGCAACGAACGCTCCCTCTCCAAGCACGCCCTGCAGTCGAAGTGCTTCGTCACGCTTGGGCGCCAGGGCAAACATACAACCGCCGCCGCCCGCGCCCGTCATCTTGGCGCCAAGCGCGCCCGCCCCTCGCGCGGCGCGGCACATGTCGTCCAGTTGAGTGGTGCAGAGCATCAGAGAGCTGAGGATCGTGTGATTGAGGTCGAGCAGCTGCCCGAGCGCGACGTGATCCCCCGCTTCGATGGCGAGCTTGGCGTTGCGCACCAGCACTTCGATGCCTTCGAATGCCTTGGTCACGCGCTTCGGGTCGTTCTCGAGTTGCCGGCCGACCGATGCCACCATGTCTTTGGTGCTCGAAGACTCCCCACTGTAGCCGATGACCAAGTGTAGCGGCTTGTTCGAGTGCAGAGGTCGAAGCGCTTCATCCCTGCGATAGAGCGCCACGCCTCCTACCGCCGACATCGTATTGTCGATCCCTGAAGGGTTGCCGTGAAAGACCCTCTCCCAACGAAGCGCGGCCGCCGCGAGCTCGAGTCGGGTGCGCTCGATGCCGAGAGCTTCGTCGATCGCGTCCAGAACGGCCACACCGATCGCGGCAGAGCAACCGAGGCCCGCACCGGCAGGGAGATCGACCAGCGCGTTAACGTCCAGCGCGGGTCGCCCGGGATACAGCGCGAGTGCAGCGGCAAACGCTCGTTCGAGAGGCTCGTCACTTTCTGCGTCCGGACCGAGTGTCAGGTCCCACGGCGCGAGTCGCAAGAGGTCGCGCTCCGCGACGACGGCGTCCGCCGTGACGCCCCGCTCGATGCCAACCGCGATGGCGGGGCGCCCATGAACGACGGCATGCTCACCAAGTAGGATGACCTTGCCTCTGCCGAAACCCATCAGGTCCCTCGGTCCGTGAGCTGCCGTGTCACCTCCTCGAGGATCTGCTTGGCTTCGTGGTCGAATGGGGATGCTTCGAGGACGCTGCGCGCCTCATCGGCCAAAAAACTGAGCCGTGCTCCCACCTTGCGTCTAGCGGCGGACAGGACTTCGGTGGCGGCGAGGACGTCTTCGTCGGTGGCATCAGCGTGTCCCCAGACGCCCTCGAGCACGGCACGGTCCGTGGCGCTTGGAGCCAGTTGACCGAACGCTGCCACCACGGCGTTGTGCTTTCCGTGTCGTAGGTCATCGCCAGGCTTTCCGGTCTGCTGAGCGTTGCCGAACGTGCCAAGTAGGTCGTCCTTCAGCTGGAACGCGACGCCGAGAGGAGCAGCCCAGCGGCGGAGTGATTGCATGTTCGCTTCGTCTGCGTTGGCGAGGATGCCCCCGAGCTCCGCCGGCCCCCGTGTCGTGTAGCTCCCAGTCTTCAAGTCATGCATGCGTTCGACGTCCTCGTCGGTCATGAGGTCCAGTTGCTGTCCAGCAAAGACTTCCTTCTGGATTCGGACGAACAGTGCCAAGCCTTCGTCTCGCCGGCTTGCAGGAAAGCTGCCGCTGAGCAGAAGCTCCCAACCAAACGTCGAAGCCAGATCACCCGCGAGGATTCCGAGGCTGGCGCCCAGGTGGTCATGGCCATGTTTCTGTTGGAAAGCGTAGTGCACGGCTGGCCCCCCGCGGCGTTCGTTGTCCTCGTCCATCCAGTCGTCGTGAATCAACAGGTATGTCTGCAGCAGCTCCAATGCGGCGCCGACCTCGAACGTCGGGCGGAGGTCGGTGGCTCCGCTGGCCGCGCGATAGGCCGCCGCAGTGACGATGGGGCGCACCCGTTTGCCGCCACGCATGGTCAGGTCGCGGACCTCCGTGACCAGCTCGATGGCGTGTGACGAAAGGCGACTCGCCTCTTCGCACTTCGACTCGAAAAACCGTTCCAGGATGGCGTCGACGCTCCCGCGGATGCCCCTCATCCAAGACTCGATATCCATTTGCCCTTGCGCCACCGTGTCAGTGTCCCTATTCCGAGCTACGTACACGGCAGGACGCTGCCGAGCAAGCGACGCGATGACCGCAGACATTGAGCAGAGAAAGGCCGACCATCTCGATCTGTGCGCGACTGATGATGTCGCGTTTCGGGAGCGCACGACCTTGCTCGAATGCGTGCGGCTCGTGCACCAGGCCCTTCCGGAGGCGGAGTTCGATTCGATCGACACACGCGTTCGGCTTCTCGGAAAGGAGCTGCGCGCACCGTTGTTGATCGCCGGCATGACGGGCGGGCACGATCGCGCAGCCGAAATCAACCAAGCGCTCGCCTCGATCGCAAACGAGCTCGGATACGCGTTCGGCCTGGGAAGCCAGCGAGCGATGCAGCAACGCCCCGAGACGAGTTGGACGTACCAAGTGCGCGAGCATGCGCCGGACGTTCTGCTCTTCGGCAATGTGGGAGTGGTGCAAGCGCGCGACATGCCCACCGAGGCCATCGCGAGGATGATCGCGGAGGTCGGCGCCGACGCCCTGTGCGTGCACATGAACCCGGCTATGGAGCTGGTGCAGTCCGGAGGAGATCGGGATTTCAGCCGCGGTCTACAGACCTTCCAACGACTTTGGTCGGAGCTCGATGTACCGGTGATCGCCAAGGAGACCGGGAACGGTATCAGCCGCGAGGTCGCCGCCCAGCTCCGCGCGATCGGCATCCGGCATGCGGACACGTCAGGTGCCGGCGGCACCTCCTGGGTTGGCGTCGAAACCCTTCGTGCTGAAGGCGACGGACAAGCACTCGGCGAGGCTCTGTGGGACTGGGGTATCCCCACGGCAGCCTCGGTTCGGTACTGCGTCGACGCCGGCATGACGACGATCGCGACTGGCGGCGTCCAGACCGGCATGGACGTCGCGCGGGCGATTGCACTCGGCGCGAGTTGTGCGGGAATCGCGCGTCACGTCTATCAAGCGTTCCTCGGAGGCGGCGTCGAGGGGGCCCGCTCATTGCTGCTGCGAATCGAGCGTGAGCTCCGGTCGGTCATGCTGCTGTGCGGCGCGAAGACGATCGAGGACCTGCAGAAGGCCCCTCGTGTAGTGACCGGTGAGCTCCGCCACTGGATCGCTGTGTGATCCGAAAGCGTTGTGGCGAGTGGGAACGTGGTCAGGCTTGTTTCATCCGACCCACCCACCCCCGCCGCGTAATCCTCCCTCCGCGGCATG
>CBDURI010000204.1:0-5429 GCA_965369435.1 uncultured bacterium | reverse complement strand
CGGGCCCTCATGGCGGCGCTGGACCGCGCCGACCGGCGTCTCCAAGCCCTGCGGCAGCAGCTTCGGGAGGCGATGCGCTATGTGCCCGGGGAGTTCGTCAATCGCCAGTCGCAGCAGGCCAACGAATCGACCGACGCGCTGCGCGCCGTTCGAGAAGCGCTGGCCAAGGGTGACCTCGATGCAGCCGAGGCAGCACTGATGAAACTGGACCAGATGATCGAGGCGATGGCCCAAGCGCTTGCCCAAAGCGAGGACTCCTTGGTCGAAGCTCGCTTCGGTCCGCGTGAGCGCGCCCTCATGAAGGCGACGGACACCATTCGAGACCTCGAGGTCGAGCAACAGCGCATGGCCGACAAGAGTCGCCGCGCCGGAGAGAAAGCCGTCGAACGCGTTGCGGGAGAAGAAACGTCATTGGCTTCAGAGATCCGCGGTAAGCTCGAGAAGATTGCGGACGAGGTCGCGGAGCTCCTCGGCGGCGTGAACGAGGAGGCGCTGGGGCCCTACGAATCGAGCCTTCAGGGTCGCGCAGGCGAACGCCTCAACGATTTCCGCAAGGCGCTCGAGGGCGGTGACCTCGGCGAGGCACTCTCGATGGCCAACAGGTTGGCTCAAGCGGCGAACCAACTCGCAAAGGACCTCGAGCTCTCGGCGATGATGTTTCGCGGACGAGGGGGTCAGACCGCTGATGCCGCAGCGCAGGCCCGCCAGGCAGCGGCTCGTGCGCAGGACCTTCGCGATGCCGCCCAAGGCGCCGTCCCGGACATCGCCGGCGCACTGACGCCCCAGGAGCGGCAACAGCTCGGGAAGCTGGCCGACCGGCAGGGAAAGGCGCAGGAGGCGGCCCACCAGCTCGCCCGTAGGCTTCGCGAAGAAGTCGGCGGCGTACCGGTCTCCGAGGAGGCCGCGGAAAAGCTCGAATCGATCGAGCGGCCGATGCAGCGAGCAGCGCGGGCGTTGGAGGAAGGCGACCCGCTCGAGGCCAACAAGCAGCAAGACGCCGCGGCGGATCAGCTTCGGCGATTGCGGCAGCACCTCGAGTCTCAGCGTAGGAACGCGGGCGGCAGCGGCGGCAATGACAAAGGCAAGGGGACGCGATCGCAACAGCGTGTGGAGATCCCGACCGGCCGCTCCAAAGCCGACGAGCTGGCTTGGCGCCGCCGCGTTCTCGACGCGATGAACGGCGCGCCCCCGAAGGGGTATCAACAGGCGGTGGACGACTACTACGAGAGGCTCTTGCGATGAATCGCGTAGCCCTATTCGCGGCGTTCGCCCTACTCGGCTCAGTCTCGAGCTCGGCGCCAGCCGACGACGCGAAGAGCTCGGAGGTTTTGGACCTGCTCGAGGCTTCGCTCGCGGCGGGTGAAGGGGTTCCTGCCCAAGCGCTGCTGCGACGCTACCTGGAAGACTACCCGCGCACTTCGCGGGTCATCGAGCTCGAGGCCCTCGCCGAGTTTTATGCGGGCGACTACGAGGCCGCTGCCAGTGGGATTGCAGAGCTTCGAAAGGACTCTCGTGCAGCCACGGGCTTGGGCGGCCTCGCAGATCTCATCGTCGACACGTACGAGACGACGAAGAACTACGAGACGTTCACATACGAAAATTTCGAAGTGCGGTACGCGCCGGGTCCCGACGAGATTCTCGTACCCTATGCGATCGACACCCTCAAAGCGGCGACGGAGGCATTGGAAGCGGAGCTGGGCGTGAAAATGGTCAGCCCCGTCCGTCTCGAAATCTATCCCGACGCCGACTCGTTGGCGCGCGTGTCCACGTTGTCGGTAGAGGCGATTCGCACCACCGGCACGATCGCGCTGTGTAAGTGGGGCCGCTTGATGATCGCGTCACCGAGGGCGCTGATGCACGGTTACCCATGGCTAGACACGATTGCGCACGAGTACGTCCACCTGATTCTGACCAAGGTCACGCTCGATCAGTCGCCCGTGTGGCTACAAGAAGGGCTAGCCAGGTTCCTCGAAACGCGGTGGCGACAGGACGAGGCAACTCTGCGCCACGATCCTGCCTCCAGCCAGCTGCTCCATGAAGCGGCGGCCGCCAACGAGCTCCTAGAGTTCGACCAGCTACATCCCTCCATCGCTCTTCTACCCACGCAGCAGGCCGCGTCCCTCGCCTTTGCCCAGGTCTCCTCCTTCATGCAGACGTACTACCGCGACTACGGAGCCGATGGGGTGCGCACAGCGCTCAGCCGCGTAGGCGATGGCGTGGACGCGCGCAAAGCGCTGGCTGGTGTCGCTGGCGTGTCCTGGAAGGCTCTCGAGAAACGTTGGAGAGCCGAGCTGTCGGAGGAGCCCAAGCTTCCCTCCGCGAGGCTGATGCAGCGCTACCTGAGTGCGGAAGGCACCGAGCAGGACGAGCTAGCCGGCGTCGAGCTCGAACGTGCGCGAAACTACGTTCGCTTGGGTGACCTCTTGTGGACTCGTTCCCGGCCTGCCGCTGCATCGGTGGAGTATGCGAAAGCGCATGAGGCGGCTCCGGCGGACCCCGTGGTCGCATCACGCTACGCCCGTTCAGCCATCGCTGGGGGACGCCCTCAAAAAGCGCTCGCACCGCTGCAGCGCACCCTTGCGCGCTACCCCACGCATGCGCCCGCGCTATCGAGTCTCGCGACTGCACAGTTTCGCGTCTCCAACTTCGGGGCCGCCAAGGACGCCGCAAATCGGGCAATCGCGCACAACCCGTTCGATCCCCAACCCCACTGCATTCTGTCCCAGCTCCCCCTTCCCCAAGCCGACAGCGAACGGGAGCTGTGCACCAAGCTCGGAGGGATGCGGGAGTAATGTGGCAATTCCCTCCACCAAGCGCTAAGAGGTCCCCGTGACAGAACCGGTACGTAGCACTCCGCCCCAACCCCCCAGCGACGCGGCTTCCGACGTGCTGCGCGTGCAGCAGCTCTCGAGCGCGCGCAATGAGATTGTCGCTCGCCTCAAGCAGCGCATCGTCGGTCAGGATGAGGTCATCGAGCTCTTGCTCATCGCACTGTTCGCGCGGGGGCACGGGTTGTTCGTCGGGGTGCCGGGGCTCGCCAAGACGCTGCTCATCACGACTCTCGCCGAGGCGCTGTCGCTTCACTCGAATCGCATCCAGTTCACCCCTGATCTGATGCCGAGCGACGTGACGGGGACCGACGTTCTCGAAGAGGACGCGACCACGGGCAAGCGTCACTTCCGTTTCATCCACGGTCCCGTGTTTACGAACATCCTGCTCGCCGACGAGATCAACCGTGCGCCACCCAAGACGCAGGCCGCCCTGCTGCAGTCGATGGCCGAGGGACAGGTCACGGCGAGTGGCAACACCTACTCGTTGGAGCAACCGTACTTGGTCTTCGCGACCCAGAACCCCATCGAGCAAGAGGGCACGTACCCTCTTCCCGAGGCGCAGCTCGACCGATTTCTGTTTCAAATCGATGTTCGGTACCCGAGCCAGCACGAGGAAGTCGACATCGTGAAGCGCACCACTGCGCCGCTGCCGACGACCATTACTCCGGTGCTTTCCGCAGCTGATATCGTTGGTTTTCAGGATCTCGTGCCGCGCGTTCCCGCTGCCGACCACGTGGTGCAGCACGCGGTGGCCGTGGTGAGAGCATCGAGGCCGGATGATCGCAGCTCCTCGGAGTTCCTCCGCAAGAACGTCGCCTTCGGCGCCAGCCCACGCGCGAGCCAGGGTCTGATTCTAGGCGCCAAGGCACGCGCGATACTTCACGGCCGATACGCCGCCGAGATCGAAGACGTACGAGCGCTGATCGAGCCCGTCCTGACCCATCGTCTCGTCATGAACTTCCGGGCCGAAGCGGAAGGCGTGACACCTGCCGATGTGATCGAAGGCATCAAGCAAAGCATCGAACCGTGACCCACGTGCTGGAACCCGAGCTCGCCACACGTTTGGCCGGGCTCACGTTTCGGGCAAAGCGCACAGTGGACGGGCTGTTGGCGGGCATGCATCGGAGCCCCCACCGCGGCCCGAGTGCCATCTTCAAAGAACACCGAGCCTACCGGCCCGGTGACGATCCCCGGCTGATCGACTGGCGCGCGTTCGCTCGTTCGGATCGATATTCGATCAAACACTTCGAGCACGAGACTCAGTTGCGCGGGACGCTCGCACTCGACATCTCGCCGTCGATGCACTGGGGTAGCGGCGATGTCACCAAGATCGACTACGCGGCAACGCTCCTTGCAGCGCTTGCATACGTCTTGACTCGTCAAGGAGATGCCGTTTCGCTGATCACTTTCGACGACGCGGTCCGCGATCGACTGCCTGCTCGCTCGGGCCCCGCTCATCTCGACTACATGATGCGCACCCTTGCCGAGCCCTCGCGGTCGACGAGTGCGACCGCGTTGCACAGCGCGTTGGACGAGTTGATCGAGCGAGCCGGCCGTATGGGGCTCGTGGTGATCGCAAGCGATCTTCTCGACCTCGGAGCCGACGCGCTCGATCCCGTGGCTCGGATTCAAGCGCGCGGCCACCAGACCATCGTCCTTCACGTCATGGACCCCGCCGAGCTAGAGCTTCCCTACGAGCAGCCGATGCACTTCGAGGGGCTCGAAGGAGAAGCGCCTGTCGAGGTCGACCCGAGGGGTCTCCGACGGCGCTACAAGGAGGAGATCCAGGCATTCGTCGCGTCGTGCCAGCGCCGCGTCGTTGCGACCGGGGCACGCTATCTCCTCGCCAGAACCGACACGCCACCCGAGCACACGTTGCTCCGGCTCTTGCGGGACGGATGAGCCATGGGGTTCGGTCTTCCATGGGCCCTGGCGGGCCTCGTCGCGGTCGCGATTCCCGTGATCGCTCATCTGCTCAGGCGCCAGAAGCTTCCCAAGCAGACGCTACCTACCATCGCGTTCCTTCATCGAATCCATGCGACGCGGGCCGCCCGCCTCCGCGTTGTGGACATGCTCCTGTTGATCACGCGCGCCTTGTTGGTGATGGCGCTCGTGTTGGTGGCAGCGGCACCCTACCGCGTTGCACGGTCGAGCCTGCTCGACCGGCAACACGCTCTTGCGATCGTCTTCGACGACTCGATGTCGATGGCAGCTATTCATGAGGGCAAGACGCTGATCGAGCGAGCCGCCGACTCGTCGATCGAGCAACTCGAGCGGTTGCCGGAAGGCTCGGAGGTCTCCGTGGTTCTGTCCGGCAAGCCGCCCCGTGTGTGGGTCCGAAGGCGCACCGATCTCGAGATGGCTGCAAGCGTGTTCGATGAAATCGACCCTCGCTCCACGCGAGGAGACGCCCTGTGCGACGCCGTCCGGACCGCGGTGGAGCTGTTGCTCGAAAGCGAGCTATCAGACCGGCGTTTGCTCGTGGTGTCGGACTTCGCTCCGAGCACGCGCGCCGATGAGTGTGAATGGCAGACGCGCGGCATTCGAGTCGCCTTCGAGACGGTGTCCACGCCGAATCCAGACAATCGGCGCATCGCT
>CBDURI010000203.1:0-5435 GCA_965369435.1 uncultured bacterium | reverse complement strand
TGCTTCTTCAGCGCAGCGTCGTACTCTTGCCACTGTTGAATGCTGAGCTTTTCGGCCCAGTAATCCTCTTCGGACGACCACTGGTTGTTGCCGGCGTACTGTAAGACCGTGATGCCCGGGAAGTCCAAGGCGCCCTCGCCGCCTGGATGGTCTCGCCGGTTGGTCATGTGGAACACGACGCGACCGCTCGGCTCGGCCATGTGCCAGTTGTAGACTCCGTAGATCTCGCCGTACTGCTCCATGAGCGGAACGATCCACTGTCGAACCGTTTCGCGGCCATGCATCGTACCGAGGACCCGCTCGAGATAGACCACGTCCTCGGTGAAGAGGTCCGCCCAGGCGTCCCAGTCCTCGCGGATCATCCCCGTGTGCCAGAAGTGCCGGAACGCCGCCTCGACATCTTCGAGCTCGAAGGTAGCCACTACTCCGCGGCCTGTCGCTTGTCGGGCCAGCAATAGAACTGTGTGCACCAGCGCCGGAAGATGCCAATCGGGCCGTCACCATCGCACAGCAGAGGCTTTTCGTACTGGATCTTGTTCTCCCAAATCGGGATATCCTGCTCGAGCTGCCTCGTCACCTCGGCGACGAACGCCTTGCCGACACCGCGCGCCATCTCGGCGCCCCCTGTCTGCTTGACGCAGAAATTGAACCGCAGGTGAATGTGGTCGGCATCGATCGGGGTCATCGTTGCCACGTTGAGTGTTTCGACAATGCCCTTGAAGCGAACGATCGCGAGGCCAAACCCATAGTTGAGGCTCTCGATCGAGCCTTCGACGGTGCCGCGTGGCGTCTCCATACCGGCGTCGGAATGGACGCGTAGAATCGCCCCCTCGGCCGACGCCTCCGACTTCGGCATGTTGGTGGTGCCGTGCAGGTAATGGAAGTGCGCCGTATCGACCGCGTTCTCTGCCATCTCTTGATTGCTCGTGCGGATCGTCCACTGGCGCTCGGTGAACTCGGTCCACTCTTCATTGCGAACGCCGTCTTTGGAACCCCACTCCGCAATCTCGTCGGGAATGTCGAAGTTCGGGGGCTCGCCTTCGGCGTGATGCCAAACCATCACCATGTTCGCGACCTCTTGGGTCCGCCACTTCGGCAGCTTGGCTTTGCGCGGGACGTGCTCGGCGTAGGGGACCGCGGTGCACTTGCCGTCCGTCCCGAACTGCCACGCGTGGAACGGACACTCGATCGAGTTGCCTTTGACCTGGCCCCCATGTCCGAGGTGGGCGCCGAGGTGCGGGCAGAATGCGTCGAGAACCGAAATCTCACCGTCTTCAGAGCGCCAGACGACGAGGTCCTCACCGAAGTACTTCAGTGGCTTGACGTCACCCGGTTTGATCTCGTCGGAGTAGGCGACCTGGAACCAGCCGTTGGGGATCGGCGGGGTGAAAAAGCGGGCGTTCATCAGGCAAAAATAGAACATGTTTCACTTTTTTCAAGTCGAAAGCGTGGCTGGGGCAGGGGTGCTACTTTCCGGGCCGGAGGAAGGCCATGGCGAGCATCGGAGTGGGCGCGAGCGCCCCAGATTTCACGAAGACTACGCAGAACGGCGACACGATCTCGTTGTCACAATTTCGCGGCGAAAAGACTGTCGTCCTGTACTTCTATCCGAAGGACGAGACGCCCGGATGCACGGCGGAAGCCTGCACGTTCCGCGACAACTTCGAGGACTTCGTCGAGGCCGGCGCGGTCGTCATCGGCGTCAGCCAAGATAGCGAGAAGAGCCACAAGAGCTTTGCGACGCATCACCGCCTGCCGTTTCTGCTGGTGAGCGACCGAGACAAAGCGCTGCAAAAGGCCTATGGCGTTCCCAAGACGATGGGCCTACTTCCCGGGCGCGTCACGTACGTGATCGATCGGGACGGCACGGTGCAGCACGTCTTCAACTCGCAACTCAACGCGAAGAAGCACGTCCGAGAGGCCCTCGAGGTGGTCAAGCAGCTCGCAGCCTGAACCGGCGCGCGACCACGAACAACAGCAGACCTACAGCGACGGACGCGAACCCGGTCGAACCGGTCGATGCACTGCAACCGGAGCCCTCTGCCGCAGTTACACCCGTCCCGCCATTCCCGCCATTCCGATCAGAGACCGGCGCAACGAAGCCACATGGTTCGCCTTCACAGGCTTTGGGGTCGCAGAGGTCTGCGTCGTCCCACCCATCATCACACAAGCCGCCAACCACGAGAGCGATGTTGTGGACCACCTCGCCCGCCTGCGAGTCATCGTAGACCGAGACTCGGCCGCACGATTCGCCCTCCAAGACGACGTAGTCGGGAGTGCGGCCTCCTATGAGAATGCCTGCAAGACGATCCTCCGAGTCGAACGTTGCGCTCCCCGAATGGCCTTGAAAAGCGTCGACATTGGCGACGAAGAAGTCGAGGCGGTCCGCACGCGGGTCGGCCACCGATCCGCCGGAATCGATTTTGGCAGGCAAGCCACTGCCGAAACCGATCATCGCCAGTGCCTCCTGCTGGCCGAGAGGCGTGGCGGGTCGGATCGATACGGGCAGCCGAGCACCCTCGACCGGCCGATCGAGTTGGATGACGGCAAAGTCCGGCGTGAAGTTGTCCCCCTCGGGCGCTCTTTGGGACACGACCCGCGCGCACGAGTACACATCCTCGTCGCGAATCGCCGCTAGCCGCTCCGGTGCGTCCAAGTGGTAATTGAACACGTAGGCGTAAGCGTCGCACGGCGTCTGCGCATCGATGCAGTGACCCGCCGTGAGGACCAAGTCGTCAGCGATGAGCACGCCCGAGCAACTCGCCGCCGTCGGTTGGTTCCCAAACAACTCGTCGGCGCAGAGCCCACGGAGGTCCTTCAGCGATTGGGTGAACAGGCTGTAGGTGCCGTCCGTCTCCCGGCTGATCCGGAAGGACGGAATCAGCGCCACGATCGATTCCTCGGCGATGCGTCGTAGATCGGCGCTCGGATGGTTGAACACCTCAGCGCGGTCGTCGGCGCCATAAACCACCGACGCGGTCAGCTCGCCAGCGAAGGCCTCCTCCGAGGACCCACAGCCCAAGGCCAACACGACCAAGCCGAGCAACAAGACAAGATAAGCACGCGTTCGCATGTTCTTCCTATTTAGAGCCAAACGCGCCTGGTCGCTACTCGGAGACACGGACTTGGATGCTGGTCACCAAATCGCCAGCCGCCGTGGCCACATCCGAGACGACCACGACTGGCTCGCCCGCTTCGATCACTTCGCGCTCGCGCAGCTTGGCCAAAGCGTTGCCGATGGTCTTTTCCGGGTCTCGTGAGAGATTCATCCGAAACGGGACCACCGCGCGATTCAGCCAAAGTTTACGCCGGGTCGTACTCATGTTGGTGAACGCGTAAATAATCGCGCTCCGAGGCCGGTAACTCGCGACCAACTGACCGAAGTAGCCACGTCGGGTCATCACGACAATCGCTCGCGCCCCAAGCGAGTCCGCAAGGCGGCATGCACCCTGGGCGATGTGGCCGCGCTGGGTGGTCGGTGCCGGGCGCTCCTTGTAGAAATCGAGCCCGGGCACCGTCTCGATCCGTCGGGCGATCGTATCGAGCACCTCGACACAACGCACCGGATACTTCCCCGCCGCCGTCTCGCCGCTCAACATGATGGCATCGGCCTGCTCGTACACGGCGTTCGCCACGTCCGTCACCTCGGCGCGCGTCGGCTGAGGATTGTCGATCATCGATTCGAGTAAGTGCGTCGCAACGATGATCGGCTTGCCAGCGATGGCACAGCGACGAATCATGTCGCGCTGAAGCACGGGCAGCTCCTCGAATGCGACTTCGACGCCGAGGTCGCCGCGCGCCACCATGATGCCGTCCGACTCCTCGAGAATCGCATCGAAATTGTCGACACCTTCTTGGTTTTCAATTTTCGCGATGATGCGCTGGTGCCCTCCGGCCGCGTTGATGATCTCCCGCACTTCCAGAACGTCTTCGACACCCCGAACGAACGACAGCGCAATGAAGTCGAGGTCGTGCTCGATGGCGAATGCGATGTCCTCGCGGTCTTTCGCGGTGATTGAGGGCAAGTTTACGCGAACGCCCGGCAGGTTGACGTGCTTGCGCGAGCCGAGCGTTCCGCCATCCAACACCTTGCACTTGAGGCGGTGCTCCGACACCTCGAGAACCTCGAGATTGATGAGTCCGTTATCGACCGTGACCCGCTCACCGACGCGTAGATCGTTGACGAGGTCTCGATAGTTGACGTGGACGCTTCGCTCCTCGGCGTCGTCAGCCAAGACGGTGAAATAGAAAACGTCCCCGGCTTTGAGATCCAGGCTCTCGGCAAGCTCGCCGGTACGGATTTCAGGACCCTGGAGGTCCATCAAGATCGAGACCGGGTGCGAGAGCTTCTTGCTGAGGCTCTTGAGATTGCGGATGACCTGCAGGTGCGACGCATGATCGCCGTGGGACATGTTGAGCCTGGCGACGTTCATGCCTGCCTGAGCCAAGCCGGCGAGCCCGTCCCACGAGCTCGTTGCGGGACCGATCGTACAGACGATCTTGGTGAGTCGCGTTTGTGATCCTTGCGGCTGCAGCTTCATGAGTGCGCGCAGCCTAGGCCACCACTAGAGGTGTGACAATCGCCGCCGGAATAGCCGGAACAAGACGAAGCCCAGCAAGAGCGCAACAGCTACAACCGGTGGACGCTCACCCGAGCTCGACGACGACGCCGCACAAGAGCCGGCCCGATGGAGTGCGCCTCCCTTGGGGAGATTCACGGGATCGGCGCCCTCGGCAAGAAACGACACGTCGCCGCCGGACACTGGCTTTGGGTCAAACCGGCTGCCCGCGACCTCCACAATCCAGGGAAGATACGCTGATAGCAACGTATACACGCCACCGTCGCCGCAATCGCGCTCCACGTCGGAACGGCCGCGCGACACCAAGCCCACGAGAAACTCCCCGTCCTCAGTCGGCACGTAGAGGGGGCCTCCCGAGTCTCCGTAGCAGGAATCGCCGAGTTGATCGGCTCGGCGTGTCATGAGCTCCTGCTCCCCGAGAATGTCGATGACCGCATCGGAAATGTAGAGCTCTCCGGTCAGATGGTCTTCGAGATCGTACACCCCGTAGCCGGCGACGAACCCAACGTCACCGTGACGAAGAAGCTCTCCGGCGTGGTCCGTAGCGAGCATCGGCGCGTTGGGCAGCTCTTCGAAGGGGACGGTCAGGAATAGCAGAGCGATGTCGTGCGGCGACCCGATGCCGCCTTGGCCCGCCCCACTGCGGCTTCGACCCATGATGAAATCGTGGTCGTACCCTTCATGCACGTGTACCCGGAAGACCGAACGAATCATCGACGAAGTGACAGCACGACTTGCCAGGTGACCGCCGACCACTTGGAGCGAGCTCGGGGCCGCGGGACGGGTCACGCCCTCTTCGGGCTCGACCACTGCGCAGTGGGCTGCGGTGACCACCAGCGAGGGCGAGATCAACGT
>CBDURI010000202.1:0-5453 GCA_965369435.1 uncultured bacterium | reverse complement strand
GCCCTAGCGATGTCGGCGGCGGCGCTGCTTCTGGCGGTGCTGCTTGGCTAGGTCTGCGTGGCCGTGCTTGGTGAGCTTTGGCGGGAACACGTACGCGGCCAGGTGATCCAACGGGTCCAGCACCTCGCCGTTCTGAAACAGGCCGAAGTGCAGGTGGGCGCCGGAGTCTCTGATTCCGGTGCGCCCCACCTCGCCGAGTCGCTGGCCCGCTTTGACTTGGTCTCCCACCTGTACGTCGTAGCTTGCGAGGTGGGCGTACAGCGAGACGACGCCGTTGCCGTGGTCGACTTCGATGAATAGGCCCCGCGGGCCCATATGCCTCTTGTGGACGATCAAGGCTCCCCAGGGTTCGAGCGGAATGTGCGCGCGTCGCTCCCAGTCCACGCCCGCGAACGTCACCGTGCCTGCCGCGACCGAGCGCACGGGCTCACCTTGCTCCGACGCGAAGTCGATGCCGCGATGCGGACGCCGCCCATTGTCGCGTCGCTCGCCCAGGCCGCTGATAGCGATTCGAGGGTAGCCATCGAGAGGGCTGACGAATGAGATCCCCCCGAGTCCTCGGCCACCGCGACCGAGCAGGGCGTAGCTACTGAGCAGGCGGCGCCTGGCGGTGAGAATTCGGTCTTCCGGCGCCGTGTCACCCACGCGGTCCCCCCACACGAAGTGAGACACCGCGTGACGATGAGGCGCTGAATCGAACGCTCTATCGATTTGAGGGCACTGTTGCCCGAACACGCTCAACATGGCCGCTGCGAAATAGAGGTTTGCCTCGGGGTTCGCCAACGCGCTGCGACGAAAGCGGAACGCCCTCACGTCCAGCTCTTTACGTGTCCAGCCTTGTTGGGTCCACACACCGAACCGATAGCTGCCGTCGTGGATGTTCCCCTCGTGCATGCCTCGGTTGATCAGCGTGAGGCCCGTCCCGTAGCTGTTGTCGATGTCGGAGGTGCAGTCGCTCTGCGCGTAGACCAGTGCAGCGAGTAACCACGGATCGACTGCGAACTCAGAACTGTAGCGGACGATGGCCCCGGCGTAGCGCTCGAGTTGGTCGGCTCGGGTCGATGTGGGACACAATTGAGCCATGGCCTGCGCCAGGTCTGTGGGTGCGACTCTTGCGGGCGAGGCGGGCTCCTCGGGCCAGTACGACAGATCGACTAGGCCCCGTCCGCGAGGACGCAGGCCCAAGCGACGCATCTCCTCCGCCGTCAGCGGTCCCTTCGGCCCCGGCACCTGAACCTCTGGAGAGTCGTTCAGTACCACACCCCTTCGCATCCGCCGCTTCCACGGCGTGTCCTGCGCGTGGCTCGGCTCCAAGGTGGCTGCGAAGACGGCGAGGAAGGCGAGGGTTAAAAAACTGGCAACGAATCTCAAGCGGCTCTCCCAGGCTTTCAGGATGCCGTCCCCGAACGAAGCCTCCAACTTAACGGCGTAAGTGCGCGGACTGTTTGGCGTCTTCAAAGGTTTTGCGACCTCGAGCCATGTCCGCTAGGGTGCCGGTCAGGTCTTGCGGCGACACGCGCGATGAGTAACCAAGTAGGGATGGAAATTTTGGGGGAACGCCTCGCGAGACTCGCAAACCGTCAGGAGCTGTTTGCTCGGCGGCAATACGAACCAGTGATCGCGCAAGAGTCACTCGCGTCGACCACGTCGGTTTGGTTTGGCGTTGGCGTTGCGGCGGAGGACGCGAGTTGCGGTCTTCCGGTCGACGTTCTGGTCCTCGTTTTCGCGCAAGAGATGGTACGTCGCGAGCTTGGACTCGCGAAGAGTTCCATTCTCATCGCCGACAGCAACGCGTGCAACGCCGGCGTGCCACGGCTCGATGTGCATCGCGCCGCGTCGCTTGCGCAAGCGCCGTTGGAAGCACTGGTCGACCTCTTTGGCTTTCCCGTCGACATCCGCCGTTCATCTTCTTTGGCGCCAGCCTCCGAAGTGGAGCGCAAACAGAACGCGCTCGAAATCGACAACGGTTACGTTGCCCAGCAGCTCGTTCAAACGGAGATCATGCGTACGCGTGGGGCTGCGGTCAAAGTTGGTTGGGCTCTGTCGGCCGCCACGTACGACGAGACCTACTTCGACCGCCTGTACCGCAATCGCTTTGGCAACCATGTCACGTTCGCCTACACGATCGGTGGCCGGACGCTCAACCCACAGCGTCCGCGCGCGTGCCCGTACCTCTGCCGCGAGCCGCAGGACCGCCTCCTGCTTGGCACCAAGGAGAACGCGGTTCGAAAGCTCTACAATGACCCTGCTTCGCCTGCGGCCCGCGGGTATCGCCGATTGGTCGGTAAGCTTGCCCGCGCGTATCACCATCTCACTGGGGATGACCCGGGCACGCCCGAGAGCTTCCTTCAGTTCGTCGTCGACGCGTCGGCAGGCCCGGCTACTGTAGGAAAGCGGACAGCCCGCGAATCGCGAGCCGACGCCCCGTCGAGCTTCGCTCCCTGATCTCGCTCGTCTGCGCGGCGCTCAGGGCATCCGCGCCTTGGCCACTTCGACCCGAGCGCAGAAACGACTGCGGGCTCACCCCGCGTTCGAGCAGTAGCGCGGTCGCGTGGTCGAAGACCGACTCCCGCTGCTTCATCGCATCGAAACTGCTCTCGATCACCGCCCTGTCCACCCAGCGTTCGTCGCGCTCCCAGCCCAGGAATGCGACGATACGCTCGATCGACGCTTTGCGGTCGGTCAACAGATCTTCATAGCGGACCACCAAGACGTCCGGATCGGATGCGTGCTCACGCCACCCAGCGACATGCTCGAACCACGATCCGTACTGCACCCGCCCATCCATGAAGCGCCGGTAGAAGTCGTCGAGGGTCCCTTCGAAGCTGAGGTAAGCGCAGTAGAACTGGAAGTACGACACCAGCACGTCCAAGCCGTCTCGCTCGACGTAGATGTAACGTGCTCCGTCGGGCAGCCACTCTCTCGGAAGATGGCTCTTGAACACCCGTGGTGAGGGGAAGCGTTCCAAATCTGACGCGCTGAGCTCGCCGATCGCGAGTGAGCGCTCGAACCACGGTGACACTTTCGTGAGATGGGCCGGATCGGGCTGGTCCTCGTGCGCGAGCAGATACAGAATCCACTGAGTCAGCGTGGTCCCCGAGCGCGGATAGCTCGAGATGAAGACGTCGGTTGGCCGTACTTCGAGCTCCATCCGGCCTCGCAGGAAGTTGGCGATTCGACGAGCGTTGTCCAGATTGCGAACAGCGATGTCGAGCGCGCTCGTCGCCACGCCCAGAATGCGGCTGGCCGTCTTCTGCAGTGGATCTCGTGTCGTGCTCGTCTTGGTTGGCCGCATGATCAGACGCTGACTACCCTAGCACCGCCGATGGAAGCCCTAGCACATATCACGACGCCGGAGTTCGGCGTGGCGCTCATCGTGAGCTTCTTCGCGGCGGCGCTCCATAGCACCGTGGGGTTCGGCTTCGCGTTGCTCAGCGTTCCGCTCCTGTCGCTTCTCAACCCGTTGTTCGCGCCGGTGCCCCAGCTCCTAGTGGTGTTCCCACTCACCCTGGCCATCGTTTGGCGCGAGCGCCATGCCATCGAAGTCCGGAGCACGCTGTGGATCTTCGCCGGTCGAGTGCCGGGCGCGCTCATCGGCGTAGCCCTCCTCAAGTTGCTTTCGAGCTCAGCACTCGACGTCCTCATGTCGCTCATGGTGATCTTCGGTGTCGGGCTCGTCGTCAGCCGAGGAACCTTTCGTCGAACTCCGACTCGAGAGTTTGGCGCGGGTGTTGCCTCGGGAACCATGGCGATGGTGTCCGCTATCGGCGGGCCTCCCATTGCGCTTCTTTATCGCAACGACGCCGGCCCGACTGTACGCGCCAACCTCGGCTTGGTGTTCGCGGTCGGCGTCTGCATCACCATCGGTGTGCGCGCCGCGGCCGGAGAAGTCAGCTGGGAAGAGGTTCTCATTGGGGCCGCCCTGTGGCCGGCGGTATGGCTCGGGCTACGCGCGAGTCACAGTCTGATTCCGCGCGTGGACGGTTCGCGACTTCGCAACATCATTGTCGTGGTTGCGATCGCCGCCGCGCTCCTGCTCTTCCTACGGGGCGCGTTCAGCTGGTGAACTGAATCCAGGTCGTTTCACTCTGGAACCGCACGGCATGCCAGTCGGCTGGGACCAGCGGTTCGGTCCAGTAGTAGAGCCAGCGCGCATCGACGGGTGCGATGTTCGTGCAACCGTGACTTCGCACTTTGCCAAAATCGGTGTGCCAGTACGCACCGTGAAGCGCGAACCCACCATGGTAGTAGAGCGTCCACGGTACCTCTTCGACTTCGTAGAAACCGTCGATTGGGTCGGTCGCGTTCATCGTGGTCGAGATGTACTTTTGCTGAATCTCGAAGAGCCCCGTTGGCGGCTCATAGCCTTCCTTGCCGCTCGAGATGAGCGTCGCGTAGACCGGCTTGTCGCCTTCGTAGGCCACGAGGGATTGCTCCGAGAGGTCGACATGGATCCATTTCCCGTTTGCCGGAACGCCGCTTGGTCGCTTGGTCTGGCGTACCATGCGCACCTCGTCGCGGCGCACGGAACCGGGGGTGCCCGAGACATACTCGATGCCGTCTTTGGTGAGCTCCTGCTCAACCACGAAGCGTGAATGCTTCTTTGCCGTGCCCGTCACCCGAACTTCGTTGTCCTCGATGCTCAGCAGCTCCCGGTCCTCGCCGTACACGATGGCGAGCGGAAGGCGCCAGCCGTCTGTACCGAGCTCTTCGCCACGGACGACCTCAGGATTGCGAAGCTCGACGTCGCTTTCTCGAACGAAGCGCCCGCGCACGGTCCGGTAGAAGACAGCGCCGTCGGCCTTGCGCGTCTCTTTCTCGGCAAGCGCGAGGAAGTAGTCCCCTTCCATGAGAGAGGACACCGCCTCGGGGGTCGCGCCCTTCTTTTGCATCGCGAGACGCGCTTGCTTTTCCTCCTGCACGGTTGGGATGCGGTAGTACCGCGGCGCTCGTTTGACGATGACGCGAGAGTATTGATAGGGAAGGTGGTTGCTGACCTTGGCGGGCGGCACGCCATACCGATTCGTGCTCGGCGTGTCGCTCACATGAAAGCCAAGCGCCGTGCAGACATACCCAAACGGTGAGGCCTTGTACCAACTGCCGTCGTTGCAGCCCGAGCCGCTTACCTTGTCCCCGACCTCGACCACGCTGCCCCGCCGCACGACCCCGGCGACCTTCGGGCTACTCGCGGCTTTGTCGTAGATGAAGGAATCATAGTGAAACGCGGACCCGAAGTGCCCCGACGTATCCGGATTGTCCTTCGGGCTTTGCTGCCGCTCATTCCAATCGTCGAGACCGGGAGCAGGCAAGATTCTTTGCCCGCGGATCATCTCCGCGTGCTGGTGCCGTTCGGTGACGCCGTGCTCGCCAAGGGCAACCGCCCCACCACTGACGCCGGCGATCAGGACCGCCAGGCACAACAAGGACCATCGATTCAAGAGAAGCCGCAACAT
>CBDURI010000201.1:0-5497 GCA_965369435.1 uncultured bacterium | reverse complement strand
ACCACCAACGAGAAGTGCCCCTAGAAAATCGGCGCAGCCCACCCGGGGGCGAGTTCCTCAACTCCAGTCAGAGGCTCTGTAGGTACAGAATCGCCTCGGCCGCGTCGGTTCGGAGGCAGGCGTTCGCGTTGACCTTCTTCTTGCGGAGGCCCTCGGTGCGAATGCGCTTCTGGGCGCCCTCGAGGGCGGGGATCGCCTTCTTGTCGCCCAGCGCGCGAAGCTTCGCGACGGCATCCTTGCGATCGGAGCAACTGTTTCCCTGCTCGAGGTCCAGCAGGTACGACGCGAGCCGGTCGATTTGGTCGCCCAAACCCACCTCATCGGCGACAGCCACCGCGTGCTGACGCCTGCGAAGCGTCTCGTCCGACGACGCCAAGCTGACGAGCCGATCCTCCGCAGCGCCGTCGTCGAGCTCGCGGACCAGCATCCCCATGAACTCGATCGCATCATCGACGACGCCGGGTGCCTTCTTGTCGAGCATGAGATCGAGATTGGTGCGCATGAGCTCGTCATTGGCGAGCTTCGGCTCCAGCAGGATCGCCTTTTCATAGGCAACCAACGCCAGGATGCTGCGCTGGGCATTCGCGTGAGCGTGGCCGAGGACCATTTGCGCGTAGGGCTCTTCGCGAACTTCCTGCTTGTGCTCGATGAGATACGCCGCGGCATCCTTCGGACGGCCTTGCTCGAGCATCTCCGCGGCCGTCTCTGCCTCAGGACCATGTTTCGGCGCGACCATCGGCAAGTGGTTGCGCGTGGGGAGATAGTCGGGACCGGTGCTGCCGAACACGAAGACCATCGAGGCCACGAAGGTGATAATCGTCGCCATGGTCGCCACGATCTGCTTCGGCGTTCTCCGCGTGGTAACCGCACGGGCCACCGCCGGAGCAACGGTCTCCCTAAAGCCCTCGACGACCAACGACGGGATCTCTCGCAACCCCGAATCGCCCTCCCCGAAAGGCAGGGTCCCTTCAGTGCCGAGTATCTGGTCGATTCGCGCAATGTACTCGTCCGCGGTCGGGATGCGATCGTCCTTGTTCTTTTCGAGGCCATCGCAAATCAACGCTTCGACGCTCTTCGGCACGCGCGCGCCGGGCGCCGTCTTGCGAAACGGAGGCACCTCAGCGGAGGTATGCATGCTCAAGAGCGCCACCACCTCGTCCGCCTCGAAGGGCGGCACGCCGGCAATCATTTCGTACAACATCACCGATAGCGCGTAGAGGTCGGCACGCGCATCGATCGGCTGACCGAACGCCTGCTCTGGCGCAATGTAGGTGGGCGTGCCGATCGTGACTCCGAGTTGGGTCAACCGCGGGTCATCGCTCTGGAGGTTCGCGCCATCGAAGAGCTTCGCAATGCCGAAGTCGAGGATCTTAGCGAAATCGGGATCGTCGTCTTGGTCGACGAGGATGACGTTCTCGGGCTTCACATCTCGGTGGACGATGCCCGCGTCATGCGCGCACGACAGCGCGCTCAACACATGCCGCCCAATGTGCAGCGCCCGCTTCCACTCGATGCCGCCTTCCGTCTCGATGAGGTCGAAGAGGGAGACGCCGTCGAGCACCTCGAGCACCATGTAGAGCGTGCCGTCTTCGAGGCGCCCAAAGTCCGAAACGTTCACGCAGTTCGGGTGGTCGACGCGGCCAGTCGCGAATGCCTCGCGCTCGAACCGGAGGGTCACCTCCTCGATGCTCTCCACCTCGGGGTGCAGCAACTTCAGGGCAACCGGGCGCCGGAGCGACAGGTGCTCCGCAAGATAGACGCACCCCATCCCGCCGGAGCCGAGCACACCGGTAATGCGGAACTTCGAGTCCAAAATGTCCCCGATCCGCGGAATCTGAGTTCCCAGGGCAGCCGGTAGCGTCGGCGCTCGGCTCCCCGCTTCTGTCGTGCGCACCGATACAGTATTGCGAAAATCCGGGGCCGTTGCCTGCAAGACTCCGGTGGGGTGCAAACACCACGGAACTACTCGCAAACACTCGAATCTGCCTGGAAGCGCGCGGGAACACATGCGAGATAGCTCACACGATGAAGAGTCGACTCAGAGGCCGTCGTCGCGCGGCTGGTCTGTTGGTGAGTGTCTTGCTGTCGATGACCGCAACGACGGAGGCTCAAATTCCGAAGGCAGTGGAGTCCCCCTACGCAGCACCCAGGGACCAAGCACTGGTCGTCTTCTCGCGTCCCCGCCGCAGACAAGCAAGCAACGTGACCTATCGGATCGTCAACCGTGCCGGCCGATGCCTCGCGGTGCTCGAAGACGGCTGGCAGATGGGCGCCACCATGTGGCCGGGGAGACACATGGTGATGGTTGTCACCGGTACGGCGCCGCCAACCATCCAGCTCATGGAGCTCAAGCTCAGCGCGGGCAAGACGTATGTCGTCAACCTTCGTTCGCGGGTGCACATGAAAAGCCCGGTCCGGATCCAAATCGTTCGGCGCGCGGATCAACCGCTCGAAGCGTTTCCGCCCGCGGTCGTCAAACTGGCGCCTGTCGATCCAGACTTGAGAAGGTGCACCGAATGGGTGTCTTGGAAGCGCTCGAAGATCGAAACCAGAGCCGAGCAGGTGAAAGGGAAGTGGGACGAGGCCGGCGACGAGTACCGCGAAGCGCTTACCGTGCGCCGCAACGACGGTTGGACGGCAACGGAAGTGCCAGCACCCTGAGCTACTAGAGCGACTGGTCGTCGAAGTCGTCGAGATTCCAGCGCTTGAGCGCCCGGCGGAAGCTGCGCGGATTGGTGTAGCCCGCATGCCGCATGGTCTCGTCGCGCGTTTGGTTGCGCTCCAAACACCCGATGAGGATCGATTTGCGGGCCGAATCCACCAAGACGCGGAACGTCGTGCCATCTTCATGAAGGCGGCGTTGCAAGGTGCGCGGAGTCATGTAGAGCGCCGAAGCGACCCCTTCGATGCTCGCGCCCCCTCTCGGCAGGAGGGTCTTGATGCGATCCCGAACCGTATCGCTGAAATGATGGGACTCGATGGCTGCATGAAGCCCGGAGGCGACGCCGCGAAGCTGGCCATGCAGCGCTTGATTGCCATGCGCGAGAGGAAGGGCCCACGTCTCGTCGTCGACGAGCATGGCAGTCTTCTCCTTGCCGAACAGCACGGAGCAACCGAACGCACGCGTGTATTTTTGAATGTTGCCGCGATACGGGTGCTCGAAGTGAACCTCGCGCAGTTTGAATGCGCCGTCGGTCGCGAAGCAAAGAAGCTTCATGAGGAACACCGTGATGAACTCGATCTCGTGAGCGGTAATAGGAAGCTCGTGCTCGATCTTGTTGATGTGGATCACGTGATGCTCGGGATGCTCACCGAGCGTGATGACCCGTCCGTGCGACAGCAACTCTTGATAGCGCACGCTCGCTTCGAGGCCCTCGCCCACGGTCGCTGCGCTCGTCAGCAGCAAGACGACGAGATGATCCGCGCGCGGCTCCCAGGCTTCCGCGGCACTCAGCCCGAGGTGCCTATCTCCGCTCTTCGCGAGCGCCGCACGCCAAAATCGGCCCAATGCGTCGCGAGGAGGCCGGCCGTTGGTATCAGTGAAGATCGTGATATCGGTGCCGACCTCTTCGCAGAGCGCCTCGACATCCAAGCCGAGAGCACGGAACGAGTGGATCACTCCGCGGGTCCACGCTCCGGACACGCGGATGCCATTACTGACGTTTGTTTTGCCGGTCGAATCGCCCACCGGTGCCGATCGATCCACAAGGGCGAAAGAATTACAAGCCTCTAGGGTGAATTGTCACAAAGCGTGGCGCATTCGGTGCCCCCTTTTGTCGCCGACGGTGCCAGATAGGCGGGTAGGTTCCAGCTTGTCATTCGGTGCGAGGCGGGCACCAGCGGTACGGAACGCAGGCAAAGGATGAGCCCACCATCCCATCCTTAGTCAGGCGAAACCGCGTTCCCCAAAGATGGTGCCCGCCTTAACCTCCCCCCCTTGTGGAGCCCGTTTGAGGAGCCGATCAGTGTTTCACCACGCTGATCGGCTTCGCTTTAGTCTGGTTTAGTCTAGGCTCGTGCGGCATGAGAGTTGGGCCCCGGTCGGTGCTGTTGGTCCTCGTCGTGGCCGTGGTGCTGCTGCATCTCTTCGTCAACCGGCGCTGGGGATACCACAGCGACGAGCTTTACTTCGTCGAGTGTGGGCGGCACCTCGCGTTTGGGTATGTGGACCACGCGCCCATGGTGCCCTGGCTGGCGGGGCTGGTTTGCCCCTCGGGGGAGTGCTCGCTGTTCGCGTTGCGATTTCCGTCATTGGTAGCGCGGGCGCTGGCGGTACTGCTGACCGGGAAGCTCGTCTGGGAGCTCGGCGGAGGACGGTTTGCCACCGTGCTTGCAGGTCTTGCCGTGATCATCGCCCCGGCATTTCAGCGGATGGGGAAGATTCTGTGCATTCCGGTACTTGAGCCGGTCTTGTGGACGGCGTGCGCCATCGTGCTGGTGTACTTGATTCAGGGCCGGTCGCGGAGGTGGTGGCTCGCGCTTGGTGTGCTCGCGGGAATCGGCCTGCTGACCAAGCACACGATGCTGATTTGGGGCTTCGCGGCGTTGGTGGGAATTCTCCTAACGCCACTGCGGCGTGACCTGCGGACGCGCTGGCCATGGCTTGCCGCGTTGGTCGCGGTGCTCATCTTCTTGCCGCACTTGATCTGGCAAGCACAAAACGGTTGGGCGACCCTCGAGTTCCTTCGCAACATCAGCGACGGCATGCTTGCCAACATCCCGCGGCCGTTGTTCGTGCTCGGCCAACTCCTCTACATGCATCCGGTCGCGATTCCGTTGTGGGTCGCTGGGCTCGTCTTCTTCTTCGGAGCAGCGGGGGCCCGCTACCGCGTGCTCGGTTGGATCTTCGTCGTGTCCTTCTTCGTCATGTTGTGGACACACGCCAAGCCGTACTACTTGGCGCCTGCCTACCCCGCGCTTTTTGCTGGGGGCGCTGTGCTGCTGGAAGCAAAGCTCCGCGGCGCGGCACCGAGAACCGCGGCGGCGGTGGCGCTGATCGTCGGAGGGTTGCTTCTGACGCCCTTCACGCTCCCCATCTTGCCGCTGCCGCAACAGGACGATGCGTTGCGGGCCGTCCTCGGCTCGATCGTTCCTCCGGAGGCGTTGACGCACGACCTGCACGCCGAGTATGGATGGCCGGAGCAAGCGGAGGCGGTGGCAGCGGTGTACGCAGAGTTGCCGGAGGAAGAACAGAAACGGACGGTCGTGTTGACCGCACGCTACAGTCAGGCGTCGGCGATCAATTTTTTCGGCGCCCGGCACGGGCTGCCCCGCGCGGTGAGCGGGCACATGACGTACTACCTTTGGGGACCCGGCGAGATGGCCGGCACCGTAATCGCGTATGGGTTCCCCGAAGCGACGTTGCTGAGATACTTCGGAAGTGTCGTTCAACGGGGGCGGATAGACCATCCACTCGCAAACGCCCGTGAGAGGGGAATCCCGATCTACGTATGCAGGGATCCGGTGCAGCCGCTTGGCGACGTTTGGGACGACTTCA
>CBDURI010000200.1:0-5508 GCA_965369435.1 uncultured bacterium | reverse complement strand
GCGGACGTGCTTCCGCCGGAGGAAGAAGTCGCGGGATTCAACAACCAAGCAGCGGCGCTGACGAGCAGCGATCTGCTGATCGAGCAGTACATGAAAGTTGCCGAAGGAGTGGGCGCTCGGGCGGTGCTCGACATGAACGCCCTGCTGCCTGAGTGTGATCCTGGGCTCGACGGTAGCGACGCCTGCGCGCTGTCGTTCATTGAAGATTTTGGAAGACGGGCGTTTCGCCGACCGCTGTCGCAGACTGAAGTCGAGCTGCTCAAGAGCGTCTTCGACTGGGCGATCGACGAACCCGATCTCGGGCGTTTCGAAGACGGCATTCAAGTCATCATCGAGGCGGTGCTTCAGTCCCCGGCGTTCCTCTATCGGCCGGAGCTGGGCGATGAAACTCCGGTCGAGGGCGACGTTGTACCGTTCACCAGTTGGGAGATGGCCACCAAGCTTTCGTACATGTTGTGGAACACGATGCCCGACGCTGTGCTCTTCGCCGCAGCGGAGGCGGACGAGCTCACGACCAAGGAGCAAATCGCTGCACAAGCGACACGGATGCTCGACGACGACAGGGCGCGGGACCTCATTCGGAACTTTCACACCCAATGGCTCTTGCTGACTCATCTCGACACCGTGACGAAGGATACGAGCGTCTATCCAGCGTTCAGCGCCTCGCTACGTCCTCTTTGGACGGAAGAAATCCAGGCATTCGTCGAGCACGTCATCCTCGAGGGAGACGGCTCCTTGCAAACTCTGCTGACGGCTAACTACAGCTTCATGAACGAAGAGCTCGCGACCTTTTACGGCGACGACGTGCTCGATTCAGTGGCGGGGCCGGAGTTTCGCCAGGTCCAGCTCGACCCCGAGCGTCGCGCGGGGCTTCTCACGAGCGCGGGGCTCATGGCCGCCCATGCAAACGCCAATCAGAGCTCGCCGGTGTTCCGCGGGAAGTTCGTTCGCGAACAGCTGATGTGCAACACGCTTCCCCCACCGCCCAACGACTTGGTGATCGAACCGCCCGAGCTCGACCCGAACAAGACCACCAAGGAGCAGTTCGAGGAGATCGGTGCGAATCCGGCCTGCGCCGGGTGCCACACCTTGATGAACCCGATCGGCTTCATCTTCGAGCACTACGATGGCGTCGGGCTGTGGCGAGATGAACAGAATGGCATGCCTATCGATGCGCTCGGTGAAGTGGTCCAGACGGACGACATCGACGGCGAGTACGATGGGGCGCTCGAGTTTGCGGCCGCGCTTGCGCAGAGCACACAGGTTCAGGAGTGCGTGTCCTCACAGTGGTTCCGTTTCGCGTACAACCGAACGGTCACCCAAGAAGACAGCTGCAGCGTGGAACAACTGAACGACGTGTTCCGCTCCTCGAACTTCAACATTCGATCGTTGCTCGTCGCGCTCACGCAGACCAATGCATTTCTCTACCGCCGCGCGGTCGACCTCGCACCCGAGGCAGGAGGGACCCAGTGAAACGGATCAAACGCCGCGCGATGCTCAAGGGCACCATCTTTGGCGGAACGGTGGCCATCGGTCTACCGATGCTGGACGCCATGCTGCCACGAACGGGCGCAGCGCAGACAGGGAGCGCGCCGAAACGTGTCGTCTTCTGGTTCACTGCCAACGGTACACGGCAGGACATCTGGAGCCCGCCGGCCAACATGGATCTGAGCGGTCATCCGCTGCACGCGGCGATGGCGCCATTCTCGGACAAGTTGATCTTCCTCGACGGTGTCGACCAGGAGGTCGCCTACGACTCCATCGGCGATGGGCATCAGACCGGCATGGCTTGCGTGCTCAGCAACGCCGAGATCCTTCCCGGCACCTTGTTCTGCGAAGGCTCGTGTGATGCGGGGCAAGAGCAGTACATCGGCTGGGGAGGCGGCCAAACCGTGGACCAGTACCTCGCCGATGAGATCGCGAAGGACATCGTCACCAAGTTCAAATCGCTCGAGCTTGGCGTGCAAGTGAAGAGCTCGTCGGTTTGGTCGCGAATGTCGTACAGCGCGCCGGATCAACCAGTGCCACCTCGTGAAGACCCAAATCAAAATTTCGAGGACTTCTTCAGCGACATCGATTCGGATCCTTTCGCTCTGCAACTGATTCAGCGGCGACGAAAGAGCGTCCTCGACGCGGTCATGGAAAACCATGCGGCATTCCAGAATCGTCTGGGATATGACGACAAGCAAAAGCTCGACAAGCACTTGCAATCGATTCGCGATTTGGAGCGGCGCTTGGAGGTGACGACCAACTTCGGCGAAGCCTGCACCTCGCCCGACCTGGCCCTCCCCGGCGGTAGTTTCCAGCAGAACGACATGTACCCGGTCACCGGCAAGGCTCAGATGGACATGCTGGTGATGGCGCTAGCGTGCGACCTCACCCGTGTTGCCTCGTTGCAGTGGTCGCGCTCGGTGAGTGGCGTGCGTTTCAACTGGGTGCCCCAGGTGCTCGACGAGGGTCACCACGGTCTGTCGCACTACGACGACGGCAATGGGAGCGCCAAAGCGGACTTGCTCGAAATCAATAAGTGGTACTCGGAGCAGTTCGCTTACCTGCTCGGGATGATGGACGGCATCCAAGAGGGCGACAACACACTGCTCGACAACACCGTAGTCGTATGGGTCAACGAGCTCGGCAAGGGCAACAGCCACACGCGTCGAGACATCCCGTTCATCTTGGCCGGTGGCTGTCAGGGCTACTTCAATACCGGTCGACACATCGACTTCGGAGGCGAGCCGCACGGCAAGCTCCTCGTGTCGCTGACGCACGCCATGGACAAGCCGGTCAGCAGCTTCGGCGTGCCGCAGTATAGCCAGGGTCCGCTAAGCGGCCTGAGCCTCTAGCGGCGAACGCCTAGCGGCGAACGCCTAACGGCCAGTAGGGGTCGCGTGCGCTCGCGCTAGTGAGCGAGCTGTTGGCGCGGGTGGGTGCGCCTATCGGCCAGTACGGGCCTGAGATGGACCGCGAGCGCTGGTTCGGCACGCCGCTGTAGTAGTAGCGGTTGAAGTAGCTCCGCACGTACACGCCGTAGGGGACGAAGAACCCACCGAAGAAAAAGTGCTCTCCCTCGAGCGAGGCCCAGCGCGGTGGGACGAACACGTGTCCCAGCCGTGGCGCGACGTATCGACCTGCGACCCAAGAGAAGCCCGTGGGCCCGTAAATCCAGTGCCCGGCCACCCAGATGGCGCCGACCTGAGGCGCGGTGGGCCTGTCGTCTACGGTTGTCTGTGGTTCGGGGGGCGCCTCCGCGACCTTCGCCGCCGGCAGCGGCTCCCGCGTCACCACAAACCGCTGCGCATTGATGAACACGACCCGGCCCCGAGTGAGAAGCGGGTAGTCTGGCGTCGTTCCAACGGTGTTGACTATCACGACAGCGCCATCGCCAATGGGCGGCTCGGCGAGAGCAGGCACAGCGCCGATGACGAGCATCAGGGCCGCGGCGGTCACGATTTTGGTTCCTGTTCGCATCGCTTCGTGAGGACTTTACGCCTACTCGGGTCGGAGGTCACGCGATCGCCATGCCCAATTGGCTGAAAACTACGGGCAGATCCCCAATCGTGCTTTGTTACGGTCAAACCCGTATGAGCCCCCAGTCCAACTATCCGCCCAACTCAGCCGCCCTGGAGCTCGATCTGCCAACATCGATTCAGATGAGACGCCGACCGGCGGTGGGCGTTCCTCAGTTCACCCATGCGCGTGATTCGCATGCTCGGTGGGTTCGCGCGGTGAACGGCATGTTCGGCTCTTTCGCGCCGGTCGGCCGACCGTCTTCCGACATCTGGTGGGAGCGCGCTCAACGCTTGAACCCTACCGCAGGCGATCCGACGCCAGAAACGAGAGCTGCCCTCGAGGCGCTCACGCAATCGCTCAACGACGATGCGGCACTCAACTTCATCGGCAAGATCGCGGCGTGGCTCGATTGCGGTCGGATGGCAGCGACCCATCTGCGGATCGAGCAAGCCCTTCGCGAAACGCCCGAAATCGCGGCGACGGAACTCCCACCCCCGGTGTTCGTGCTGGGGTTGTTTCGGAGTGGCACGACGATCTTGCACCGACTGCTCGGTGAGGACCCCGACAATCGCACCCTACCTCATTGGGAAAGCTTCGACCCGGTGCACACGCCCGAAGGCCCCGAGCCGCGGCAGCGCAAGCTCGCGGGGTTTCTGCGGCTCGCCGACATCGTCTCGCCAAACATCAAGGCGATCCACCCGATGGACGCCTACCAAACCGATGAGTGCCGCGGGATGTTCACCAACGTCTTCCGAACGCCGCAATTCAACGTGCAGTATCGAGTTGGCGGGTACGTCAACTGGCTCCTCGCGCAAGACGCGACGATCGCATACCGCCATCATCGCCGCCAACTGCAGCTGGTGCACCACCACAGGCCCTACGGTAAGCGCTTTGTCCTCAAGGACCCTACGCACACGTTCTTCGTCGACGCGATTCTCGAGGTGTTTCCCAACGCACGTTTCCTGTTCATCCATCGCGACCCCGTCGAGACGCTGAGCTCGATCTGCAGCCTGCACGCGTACGCGAGGTCGGTCTTCAGCGGCGATGTCGATGCGCACGCGATCGGCGCCGAGATTTCCGACAGTTACCTGTTGCGACTGCTCGAACCCGCGGTCGAAGCCGTGGACCGGCTCCCTGCCGGGCGGGTCGCACACATCCGAGCGCCCGATCTGGGCCGCGATGCCGTAGGAACGATCGCCAACGCATACGGCACCCTCGGTATGGAGCTCGGCGCGGAAGCGAGGGTCGCCATGCACGAGTACATGCGCACCAAGCGCGAGAACCCGAGCCCTCGACACATCCACACGAGCGAAGGTTTCGGCCTCGACCCGGCGGCAATTCACGAACGTTTCGCGAGCTACTGCACCCGCTTCGACCTGCTCGAGTAGCCAATCGCGATGGGCTAAGGCGAAGACCCCGCAACCCGGTCATGCTCTGTGATGATCATCGGAGATTCTCTCAGCAGTAAGACGACTATCGCCGAGACCAACGAAAGAACGGCGAAGGCGACCATGAAAGCTGGGAGATAGCGGTTGTTCTGGAAGCTCATGCCGGCGACGAAGATCATGCCCGTGGGCTGACCTACCCAGAGCAACATGCCCTGGGAGGTCGCCTCCGGAGCCGGGTGGCTGACTTCGGCGGCGTACTGAAAGCCAAGCGGGCCTGCGCTCATGATGAAGAAGCCGAGAACGAACGAGGACGCGAGGCTGATCGTGTAGACGGTGGACGGGTCCGAAGAGAGGTGGCCGGCAAACGTCAGCCCAAAGATTCCCGGCACCATGCCGACGATGCAAATGACGAGGAAGATCTTTCTCTTGCGGAATTTGTCGGAAAGCACGGGCAAGATCGAAGCGCCTAGGATTCCCCCGATGAGCATGAGCCCGCCGATCAGCCCGTCCGAATCCTCCACGCCCGCATGGGCGGCAATAGAGTCAGTCATCGAGCTCACCGCATTGAAGATTCCCAATCCCACGAAAAATAGATAGAGCGTGATCAGCA
>CBDURI010000199.1:0-5563 GCA_965369435.1 uncultured bacterium | reverse complement strand
TTCGGGCTTCAGGTCTTCGATCATGGCTTAGCCCCAGTCGAGCCCGAGATCGGATGAAGGCGACGAGTGGGTGAGCGCCCCGACGCTAATCACGTCGACTCCCAACGCGCCGAGCGCGGCCACACGTTCGAGTGTGATCCCGCCCGACACTTCGACGATGGCGCGGCCGTTGATCAGCGCGAGCGCGTCGCGCACCTCGTCGTCGGTGAAGTTGTCCAACATGACGATGTCGGCCTTGGCCGCGAGCGCTTCTTCGAGTTGGGCTAGGGTATCGACTTCGCATTCGATGCGGCAGGTGTGCGGAGCATACGCGCGCGCCCGCTCGATCGCCTGCGTGCATCCGCCGGCAGCGGCGATGTGGTTGTCTTTGATCAGGATGGCCGCGCCCAAGTCCTCGCGGTGGTTGTAGCCGCCACCGCATCGCACCGCGTAGCGCTCGAAGGCTCGCAACCCTGGTGTCGTCTTGCGAGTGTCCGTGATCCTCGTCGTGGAGCCTTCTGGCAAGGCATCGGCGAAACGCCTCGTCATGGTCGCGACTCCGGTGAGCCGTTGAAGGAAATTGAGCGCGACACGCTCGCCGAGCAAGATCGACGTGGCGGGCCCCGAGAGCTCTGCGAGGGAGGCTCCTGCCTCGACAATCTCGCCATCCTGCACATGAACGTCGACATCGACCATGAGGTCGATCTGCGCGAACACCTCTTCGAGGATCGGCAGCCCACATACGACGACGCGTTCACGGGCGTTCAGCGTGGCAACGGCAACCGCGGTAGGCTCGACGCACGCTTCGGTAGTGATGTCCCCGCGGTCGATGTCTTCGGACAGCGCCCGGCGAACGGTTTCCGCGAGAATGGTGGGAGCCGGCGGAGTGGCCTGCATGCTTTGGTTATAGCCAACTCCGCGCCAGAATCTCGGAATAAAGATTGCTCATCGCGTGGAGCGTGAGGGCGGCGCCGATCCCGCCCCGCCACGCTCGGGTCCATCCGAATAGAAGGGCTGGGAAAAAGACCGCGAGACGGGCCGGCTGGGGTTCCACCATGAAGTGAACCGCCGCGAACAGAGCGGCCTGGAGCACCCACGCACCGAGCGCCAGCTCCACTCCGAACACACGTCGCCGCCTCTCGGTGAGATCGCTCAGCGCGCTCTGCAAGTAGCCACGAAAGAACGCTTCCTCAGGCAGCGCGATGACGACGAGCTGCGCCAAGACGAAGCTTGCGACGTTGGGAGGCAAGGTCAGCGAAAAGTTCCCCGTCGGCTCGTTCCACCAGTAGAAGCCGAGCGCGTAAAGGGGAAACACGACCGCCCCGATTCCGATCGCTACGCCGAGCTCTCTAACCGCCGACGGAAGCGCCTTTCGAATCGCACGGCCGAGGTCGAAGAGTCCGAGCGGGCCCACGGGCCGATCGTCGTCGGCAGGTTCCAACAGACCGCCCAGGGCGACCCCGTAGTGCGCAGCATCGCCGCGCGTGAGGCGGATCGCCGTCAGTAGAAAGACAGCAGCGACGGCGAGATGGACGTATGGTCCGACGATGGCGAGCGACTCTAGCCGCGTCACCGCGAAGACAGCCACACACACCAGCGCATAGACCCGCAGGATCTGTCGCAGCAATGGGTGCGCGGGAGCCATCGCGCCACAACTACAGCGGCAGGCGGCGCTTGCCAAGAAGCAGGCGAAGTCTACACTTCGCTCACTTCACAGGGACGGCGAGCACGGGTGAGACACAGCGGTGATTTCTGAAGACAAGATTGCTGAGATCCGCGACCGCGCCCCCATTGCAGACCTCATCGGCAACTACGTCGTGCTCAAGAAGTCCGGCAACAGTCTCCGGGGTCTTTGCCCGTTTCACAACGAAAAGACCCCGTCCTTTTACGTGCACCCGAATCGCGGCTTCTACCACTGCTTCGGGTGCAAGGCGTCCGGCGACGTCTTCTCGTTCTTGATGCACGTCGAGGGCAAGACTTTTCCCGAGATTGCCCGCGACCTCGCCGAGCAAACCGGCGTGCAGTTGCCCGTGTACGACGCGCAACGCGAGGCCGAGTTCCAACGCAACAAAAAGCAGTCAGACCGCCTTGCGGACTTGGTCGAGAAGGCTACCAACTTCTACTGCGAACAGCTTTACGAGCACCCGGACGGCGGCATTGCGCGCAACGAATTTCTCGACCGCGGCATCTCTGAAGAGTCCGCGCGCAAGTTTCGCCTCGGCTATGCGCCTCACGGGTGGGAGTCGCTCGCGCAGTTCCTAGATCGAACCGGCGCGTCGCCCGAAGACGCCGAAGCGGTGGGGCTCATCGTTCCGCGCCGCTCGGGCCGCGGTCACTACGATCGATTCCGTCATCGGTTGATGTTCCCGATTGCTGACGTGCACGGCAGGGTCGTTGCGTTCAGCGGCCGCGCGTTGTCGCCCGCGCCATCGATGGAAGAGCAGAAGGAACCGCCGGCAAAATACCTCAACAGTCCCGAGAATCCGCTCTACCACAAAGGAGAAGTGCTCTACGGGCTGCACGAAGGTCGCGTCGAGATTCGCCGCGAGGACGCCACCGTCTTGTGTGAAGGCAACTTCGACCTCGTCGCGCTTCACCAGGCCGGGTTTCAAAATGCGGTTGCTCCCATGGGCACCGCGTTTACCGAGGCTCACGCGAGGTTGATCAAGCGCTTCGCGCAAAAGGTCGTGCTGCTCTTCGACGGCGACAAGGCTGGCCGCAAAGCGGTTCGCGAGGCGTACACGACGGTGAACAAAGTAGGACTCTCCGCGCATGTCGTGTCGTTGCCGCAGGGCGCCGATCCGGACAGCTTCCTGAGAGAGCAGGGCCCGGAGTCTTTGCGCACTCGAATCGTAAGCGCGCCCACCATAATCGAATATTTAATTGATGATTCTGCGGCGTCCGTAGAGCCCAACCCACACGCGAAGGCCGATGCGATCGGAAAGCTTGGTCCGATTCTTGCCAAGGTCGAAAGCCCGATCGAACGCGGTCTCTACGTAGAACGCGTTGCGCGCAAATTTGGGATCACAGACGTGGGATTAGTGCGTCGCGAGTTGCGTCGGGGGTTGGGTCGCCGAAGCGATCGCCCCACGCCCCCTCGTGACGCAGTGCAGCAGCCAATTGCAACACCAGTGTCGGAGTTACAGTCGAAGTTGATTTCACTTCTGATCGATCAGCCAACGCTAATCCACGACGAAGGCGCGCGGAAGTTGCCGAAGCTTTTGACGAGCCCTGATCTTCGCGCCATCTTTGATTCTATCTTGCGGATGGTGGATAGGCAGGGATCGCTCGACGTTGCGGCGTTGCTCGACGAATTGAACGACAGTCAGCTCAGGCCGTGGTTGGAGGCCAAGTTGGCTGTGCAGGAACACGACCTCGAAGAGGCGCGTCAGATTCTTGACGAAGGCGTTCCCATGCTTGAACAGAAAAACATCGAACATGAGCTGCCCCGATTGCAACAACGCATCGTCGAAGCGCGGCGAGTCGGCGACGACGCGTTGGCAGCGGGGCTCACTCGAGAGTTCGTGGAGCTGACCCGCAGCGCACACAAGCTCAAGTCGAACATGAGGCAGAGGTAAAGATGGCGACCAAGAGCTCAGTGCGTGACGAGTCGACGAGATCGAAGTTCAAAGCCGAACCCGTCTCGCGCGTGGTGCCTAAGATCAAGGGCCGCGAACGCAAAGAGGTGCAGCTGCTCCTCGAACGCGGCCGCACGCAAGGTCACCTGACATACGACGAGCTCAACGAAGCGCTGCCGCCGGACATGGTCACGTCCGATCAAATCGATGACCTCATGCTGTGGCTCAAGAGCGAAAACATCGACGTCGTTGACGGTGCGCCTGAAGGCCAAAGCCGAACGAGCGAGGTTCCTGTTGCCGCGACGCGAAGCTCGGTCCGGCGTTCCGCCACGATCCCTCCACCTGCGGACGACAGCTACGCGCAGAAGTCGAACGACCCGGTGCGCATGTACCTCCGAAAGATGGGGTCCGTTTCCCTCCTTACCCGCGAGGGTGAGGTGGAAATCGCCAAGCGCATCGAAGAGGGTGAAGACCTCATTTTCAACGTGATTTTGAACTCGCTCATCGGGGTCTCCGAGATTCTGGAAATCGGCGAGAGCCTTCGAAAGGGCAAGCTGCGCGTCAAAGACGTCGTTCGCGACCTCGACAAAGAGGAAGAGGTCGATTTCGAGGCGGCCAAGGTCCGCGCCCTCAAGCTCTTCGACAAGGTCAAGCGCATCGAGTCGGCGATGGCCAAGGTGCAGAGCGAGATCGAGAGCAAGCGACGGGTCTCGGACCGGGGTAAGAAGCAGTACACCGCGCAGCTCGACAAGCATCTCGACGATCGAGTCTCTCTCTTGCGCGAGCTCAACCTCACCAGGAAGCAAGTCGACCGGGTGGTTGCCGGCATCAAGGGGTACACCCGCCGCGTCGAACGCGCAGAGCGCGAGGTTGGCGAAGCTGAGGCGCGCGTGGGCGGCCTCAAGTTCCAAGACATGAAGCGCATCCTTCGCGACATGCAAGAGAGCAAGGCCGTCGAGAAGAGAGTTCACCGGAAGTACGGCTCGGAAGAGCAGATCCTTCTTTCGGAGGAGCACATTCGCGACGCGCACAAGGCGATCGTCGATGTCGAACAAGACATGGGGCAGCCGGTCGATCAGTTGCGAGACACCTACCGGGCGCTCGCGCGGGGCGAGCGGCAGTCCGAGCGCGCCAAGGCAGAGCTCGTCGAAGCCAACCTTCGTCTCGTCGTTTCGATCGCCAAGAAGTACACCAACCGCGGCCTGCAGTTCCTCGATCTGATTCAGGAGGGCAACATCGGCCTGATGAAGGCGGTCGACAAGTTCGAGTACCGCCGCGGCTACAAGTTCTCCACGTACGCCACGTGGTGGATTCGTCAGGCCATCACCCGCGCAATCGCGGACCAGGCCCGCACGATCCGAATTCCGGTCCACATGATCGAAACGATCAACAAATTGATCCGCACGTCGCGCTACTTGGTCCAAGAGCTCGGCCGCGAGCCCGATCCCGAAGAGATCGCCGAGCGCATGGAGATGCCGCTCGAGAAGGTGCGCAAGGTTCTGAAGATAGCGAAAGAGCCCATCAGCCTCGAGACCCCAATCGGCGAAGAAGAAGACAGCCACCTCGGCGACTTCATCGAGGACAAGAACGCAGTGTCCCCCGTCGAGGCCGTCATCGACGGCAACCTCGAAGACCAAACCCGCCGCGTCCTCAAGACACTGACCCCACGAGAGGAAAAGGTCCTCCGCATGCGCTTCGGCATAGGCGAAAAGAGCGACCACACCCTCGAAGAGGTAGGCCAAGACTTCGAAGTAACCCGCGAACGCATCCGCCAAATCGAAGCCAAGGCCCTACGCAAGCTAAGGCACCCCAGCCGTTCGAAGCAGCTCCGCTCCTTCATGGATAGCTGAGCTGCTTTCCTGCGTACATGTCGACGTCCGCAGGGTCCCCGCATCGCGTTCCGCCGCGCCCCGGCATTGCATTCGCGCTTACGGCGCGATCAGGTTAGAAGCCCCCCAAGGGCCCATAGCTCAATTGGTTAGAGCCCCCGGCTCATAACCGGGTTG
>CBDURI010000198.1:0-5565 GCA_965369435.1 uncultured bacterium | reverse complement strand
GTGGCGCGCACATCGATGGAACCGAAGCCGACTATCGAGAGGTTGCTGAGAAGCGGCTACGGTTCGTCCGACTCGAGCGTTTAGATCGGTGAACGGGCGTGGTATCACCGCAGAACCATGATCCTCCTCAACCCTAAGAAACACCGCCGAGCCTACCCCGACGAGCAGTCCCGCGAGGTGATGCTCAAGACGATCGAGTTCTTCGAACGCAAGGGCAGCCGCCGCGTCAGAGACGACTATCACGCGCAGGTCTGGTACGCGGACTTTCTCGACTTCGTCAAAGAGGAGAAGATCTTCGCCACGATGAGTACGCCCGCGGGCAACGGGGCGCCCGACTCGCGGTGGGATACTTGGCGGATTTGCGAGTTCGCGGAGATCCTCGGATTCTATGGACTTCAGTACTGGTACACCTGGCAGGTCACGGTGCTCGGCCTCGGGCCACTTTGGATGAGCGACAATGAACCGCTCAAACAACGGGCCGCACGGGCTCTCGAGCAAGGCGGTATTTTCGCGTTCGGCTTGTCCGAGAAAGAGCATGGGGCCGATGTCTATTCGACGGACATGATCCTCACGCCCCGAGGTGATGGCACGTACAGCGCCTCCGGCGGCAAGTACTACATCGGCAACGGAAACAAGGCCGCCATCGTATCCGTGTTCGGCAAGTTTTCGGATTCTGACGACTATGTGTTCTTCGCGGTCGATTCGCAGCACGACAACTATCACCTCATCAAGAACGTGTGCGCCAGCCAGAACTACGTTGCGCAGTTCGAGCTCGAGGATTACCCGGTCGAGGAAGCGGACATCATCGCCAAGGGGCAGCACGCTTGGAATAGTGCGCTAAACACGGTGAACATCGGTAAGTACAACCTGGGCTGGGCCTCGATTGGAATGTGTACCCATGCTCTGTACGAGGCGATTCACCACGCCTCGAATCGCCGACTCTACAACATGTATGTGACCGATTTCCCTCACGTGAAGCAGATGTTCACCGATGGGTATGCGCGCCTGATCGCCATGAAGCTTTTTGCGTTACGCGCAGCGGATTACATGCGCGTCGCCTCACCGGAGGACCGTCGCTACCTTCTCTATAACCCCATGGTGAAGATGAAGGTGACCACCCAGGGCGAGGATGTGATTAACCTTCTGTGGGATGTAATCGCGGCCAAAGGTTTCGAGGAAGACACGTTCTTCCAGCAGGCGGCGGTGGATATCCGTGCTTTGCCGAAGCTCGAAGGGACGGTGCACGTCAACATCGCCCTGATCGTGAAGTTCATGGCGAACTACTTCTTCGCCCCTGCCGACTACCCGGAAGTCGGACAGCAAAGCCAAGCCGCCAACGATGATTTTCTGTTCAATCAAGGCCCCACGAAGGGACTCGGCAAGATTCGCTTCCACGATTACAACATTGCGTATTCGAGTCGGGACACAGCCAATCTCGAAGTCTTTCGCGCGCAGATCGCCGCATTCAAGGAAATGCTCTTGGCGGCCCCACCCGACGAAGGCCAACGAAAAGACATCGATTTCCTTCTGGCGGCTGGCGAGATCTTCGCCCTCGTGGTGTACGGCCAGCTGATCTTGGAGAACGCGGGCATCTACGATGTATCGGACGACGATGTCGATCAGATCTTCGATTTCATGGTGCGCGATTTCTCACGCCACGCGCTCAGCCTCTACTCGAAGCCCTCGAGCAGCGAAACGCAGATGGCTTCCTGCCTGAAGATGATCCGAAAGCCCGTGTTGGACGAAGCACGCTACGAGCGCGTTTGGCAGCAGGTGCACGATCTCCAAGACGCGTACGAAATGGCGCCGTAGATCTGCGGCGGTTGCTCAGCTCGCGCGGGCCGACTGATGCGAGGAGTGCTTGGGTCTCGCGTTTGGATTCCAGCGACGGAACTGCGCGCGCGGGTTGCGCTTGTCGGGTCGGGTCACAGCTCGTTCGAACCGCTGCGCGGCGCTCGAGGAAATCTCTACCGTAGAACTCTTTGGCGCGACCCGGATCGCACCGACGACATCGCTCGATACGTCTCCCCGCCGGCAGACCATCGCCAGAAGGCTTCGCGTGTCGGCACCGGCGTGTGCGCCCCAACTGACCTGATAGGTGATGAAGTCACCTTGCGGCCTCTGCCGCGGTTGCGATCTGCGGCCCGCCTTGTGCGGCGTGCGCTCGCGGCGCGCTGGCTTTGCATCGTCGCGGACGTTTCTCGGCGTACCGTGGCTGCGTTCGGCCTCCCGCTTCAATAGGCAGGCGACCAGCTCGGCGGGGGAATGTTTGGCCAGAAGCCGTTCGGCAAGGTCCTGTGAGCGAGCGTCGACGTCGCCGTCCGCACGTGCGAGGTCGCGCAGGAAGCTATCGGCGAGACGCTCGTCCGCTGCGGCAAAGATCTCTGCGGACGTTGGTATGGGTGCCAGTCGCGCCTCGACCCGAGCGCCACGAAGGAGCCCCTTGACCCTAAATTCCGCACGGGCCGCGGCGAAAAGGACATTGGTGCCGTGACGTCCGGCTCTCCCGGTGCGGCCGCTTCGGTGTGTGAACACGTCGGCGTTGTCTGGAAGATCTACCTGAATGATTCGGCCGATGTCCTGCACGTCCAAGCCGCGCGCTGCGACGTCGGTCGCCACCAGGTACTGCACGGCACCGCTACGAAACTGGTTGAAGGTGGCGGTTCGCTCGCGCTGAGTCATCTCGCCGTTGAGGGCACGTGCCGCGAGCCCCGCTGCGCACAGCTCTTCCGCAAGTCGCACGGTCTCGGTCCGCGTGCGCACGAACAGCAAGGTCTTGTCTTCGGGGTAACGAAGCAGCACGTTGATCGCCGCGTTGAATCGGTCCGACTGGCGTACGAGCATCACGACGTGCTCGATGTCGGCGTTGGCTTGGCCGAGCACCGTTCCTTGCACCGAAACCGCGTCCTGCTGAAGTCGATCGGCCAGTCTCACGACTTCGCGCGGGAACGTGGCGGACACCAAGTGCGTCCGGCGGGCGTCGGGCGCATACCCGAGGATGCCGTTTAGCTCTTCCTCGAAGTTCATGTCGAGCATCTCGTCGGCCTCGTCGAGCGCGATGGTCTTGAGTTGGTCGAGTTTCAGTGCCCCGGCGCGCAGATGATCGAGAAGGCGACCTGGGGTGCCGATGACCACCTGAGGGAGGGCCTGGAGCTGCGAGCGTTCCTGCATGACGCTGGTTCCGCCGGTGACCACCAGGACACGCGCGCCAAGCGGTGCATAGAGCCAGCGGAGCTCGCGCCCGAGCTGACCCGCAAGCTCGCGCGTTGGGGCGATGAGAAGCGCGACCGGCGCTGCGGGCGCTACCTTGCGGCCCTTGCGCGGCTGCGCGGTGGCCGCGGCAATCGCGACGCTCGGTGCGAGGAGGAGACCGAGGGCCACAGTCTTTCCGGAGCCCGTCTGGGACGAAATGCGGAGGTCGCGGTCTGCCAGCTCAGGGTCCAAGATCGCTTGCTGAATGGCGGTGAAGTCCTCGAATCCGGCCTTGCGCAAGGCGGCACCGAGGCCCGCGGGGGCCTGCTCTAGGCTAAGTAACTCAGACATGGAGGCCGCCTCATAGCACAAAGTCACAGATCGACACCCGGCGGCGTTGTGGGCCTCGCGCGTCGCTGGTAGCGACCCGCACCATGAATCTTAGATTTAGCCTTCAAATTGCAGCTTTTTACTTTGTTTTGGGGTCCCTGCTGCTCGCCGTTCCCCTCCGACGTGTACCTCGTCGATGACCCAGACGAGTCGACCCCGTCGGGCAAGTCAGTCCGCAACACGCCGATGACCGAGGGGTGCAATCCTCGATGCTCAGAGCATCGCCTTGACGGCGAACGCAAACAGACCGACGAGCGCCAGCGTGCCCAGTTTGAACATTCTCAATCGGTACTTCACGATGTTGGAGCCCGTGTGAATATACGCGTGGGCCAGGCGTGACGCGACGAACACCCAAGCCAGTGACAGCGTTGCCGCGTTGACTTCGCCAAGCGCCCATAGCGCGAGGGCGACCACGTAGAATAACACCGGCATCTCGAACTGGTTTCGAACGTTGTTGGTCACCTGAAGCACGTAGTCGGGCCAAGCGTCCGGGTGCAGTGCGCTGCGCGAAAGGTCGACGTCACCGGCCGCGCGAGACCTGGCCTTGACCGTGGCAATTCGAATGAACATGAAAATCGTCAGCGCCACTTGCGCCAACACAGGCCAGAAAATTAGCTTCGGTTCCATTGAGAAGAATGGTTACCACAGATCCCGTCTGCGGAATACGCGACCCAACCTGGCGACGAACGCTTGACGGCCGCAAAAGGGCGGGAGATTGTGGCGGCCCATGAAAGATCGACCGCTGAATCTCGCGCCAGCAAGCGTCTCCGACTATCGCGAGCTAGCTCGAAGGAGACTGCCGCGACAGCTCTTCGATTACATCGATGGTGGCGCGTACAAAGAGTCCACGATGCGCGCGAACGTCGATGACTTGCAGCGCATTCATCTCCGGCAGCGGATTCTTCGCGACGTGTCGGACATCGACCTTCGTGCGAACGTGCTCGGCGAGGAGCTCTCGCTTCCCGTCGTTCTGGGGCCGGTGGGTTTGATCGGGATGTTCGCCAGGCGGGGAGAGGTGCAGGCGGCGATGGCCGCGGAGCGCGAGGGTGTTCGGTTCTGCGAGTCCACGGTGTCGATCTGCTCTGTCGAAGAGGTGAGTGCAGCGACGAGTGTGCCACTATGGTTTCAGCTCTACGTGATGCGCGACCGAGGCTATGCGGCGGAGCTGATGGATCGGGCTCACAAGGCCGGTTGTTCCGTGCTCGTTCTCACCGTCGACCTCGCTGTCGTCGGCGCCCGCTATCGGGATACACGCAACGGGATGAGCGACGACACCCCCGCTTCGAAGAGGCTCGTTCGAGCCTGGGATATTCTCTCGCACCCGGGCTGGGTGCTCAACGTGGCGCTACGCGGCAAGCCGTTGACGTTCGGCAATCTCGAGGCGGCGGTTCCAGGGGCGCGAGACCCAGGTCAGTTCAAGGATTGGATCGACAGTCAGTTCGATCCGAGTGTGACCTGGGACGATCTGGCGTGGGTTCGGAAGCACTGGCCCGGCAAGCTGGTGTTGAAGGGCATCCTCGACCCCGAAGATGCCAAAGAGGCCGCCAACGCGGGCGCCGACGCAATTGTCGTCTCGAACCATGGTGGCCGTCAGCTCGACGACGTCCGCTCCACCGCCTCGGCACTGCCGCGCGTGAAGGAAGCGGTCGGCGACCGGCTCGAGCTTCTCGTCGACGGAGGCATTCACAGTGGGCTCGATGTGGTGAAGATGCTGGCGCTCGGGGCGAACGCTTGTCTACTCGGTCGCGCGTGGGCCTATGCCGTGGCTGGCGCCGGTGAAGCCGGCGTGGCTCACATCCTGCGCATCATCCGCGAAGAGATGAACGTCGCCATGGCACTCACCGGCAACACCCGCCTAGACCAACTCGGGACCGACATGCTCGACGCCAGGCCGATACTCGGTGCGGAAGAGAGGACTTGAACCAACGCAAAGCGAGGGTCGGCATCGACTTGGCGCGTAGTTGCGCAACCCAAGCACCGTTG
>CBDURI010000197.1:0-5571 GCA_965369435.1 uncultured bacterium | reverse complement strand
TGCTCGACGATCCGGAAGAGGCGCTCTTGGCGATCGTCTGCCCATGTGTAGAGCGCAACGGACGCCGCCGTGAACCTGACGGCGCGCAGGTCGATCGTGTGCGCCCATCGCAGCGCCTGTCGACGTTCGCTCGGGTTAGCCCGGCGCTGGATGCGTGCCAACGTCATGTGCGGAAGCGGCGGACGGGCGTCCTCGGGCGCTCCGGCCTCCGTCAGCAAAGGGCCTCTGGCTTCGACGATCATCTCGACGAGCGCCTCCCTCCCGGCGTCAACCATGGCGGCAAGTGCCGAGGGTCTCTCCGGGTGGCCGAGCGGCTCGACGCCGCGGAACGTCCCCGTCACGAGCCGAAACGAGGGGAACTCGCCAATCCGGTCCCAGGCACGGCGGGCGTCGGACTCTTGCACGGAGCCCAGAAAGCCCAGGGTGACGTGTAGGTCCAAGGTAGCGAAAACACGCACACGCGGCGGTGGGGCGGGATGCAGCCGCAACCCATCCACTTGCATTGGGAACGCGATGAACCAATTAGGGGCCACCCTGCGAGTCTAGGCTCAAGCCAGACCGACTGCGAGAGCAATGCCCATCACCGAAGCGTTCACCGAGTCCCTACAGGCTTATCCTATCTATACGTGGACCGTGCTTGGCGTCGTCGTTCTCGGCATCGTCAGTTTTGTGCTCTTGTCCTTCATCTCCGCGCCGTACGGCCGCCATCTGCGCCCGGGTTGGGGCCCGACCGTCAACGCCACCATCCTGTGGGTCATCATGGAGGCGCCGTCTCCAGTGTCGTTCGCGATCGTCTACTTCATGTCGGACAACGCGTTCAAGCCCGTCCCGCTCGTCCTCTTCGGGATGTACATGTTTCACTACGTGTACCGGTCGTTCATCTACCCGTTCCGAATGCGCGGCGGGCACAAACAAAAGCCGCTCATCACCGGCCTGCTCGCTTTTTTCTTCAACGCGGCCAACGGCTCTACCAACGCGTTTGCGATTACCGTGCTCGCGCCCCACCTGCTGAGCACCGACTGGTTCACCGACCCGCGCTTCATCATCGGAGTTCTCGTCTTCACGGCTGGCTACCTCATCAACCAGCAGTCGGACGCGATCCTTCTCAACCTCCGAAAGCCCGGCGAAAGCGGCTACAAGATCCCCCAGGGTGGCTTCTACCGTTGGCTCTCCAGCCCCAACTACTTCGGCGAAATCGTCGAATGGATCGGGTTCGCCCTCGCCGCGTGGACGGTGCCCGCGTGGGTATTCGCGTGGTTCACGGCCACAAACCTCGTTCCACGGGCGTTTTCCAACCACCGCTGGTACCAGGAGCACTTCAGCGATTACCCGAAAACGCGGCGCGCCATCATTCCGTTTGTCCTCTAGTCCGTAGACTTGCGCCGACGCCCCGATTGACGCGACAATGTGCAGCCAGGGGCGCACATCATCGGGGAGGGATGCACGGTGGCCGACAAAGATTCGAGCTCGCGGAAAGAACCGTCTGACCTGTTTCAGGTCGAGGACGCCACACCCTCGATCGCGCCGGTCGACAGGATCGTCCTGCCACCGGAGGAAGCGCTGAAGCGACGCATCCGGCGCTTCATCGCGGCGGGTATCGCGGCGCTGATCTTCTTCTTCATCGCGACTCTGATTCTCGGGTGGATCCACGCGGCTCGTTTGGCGTCCGCACTCGACGAGGTCATCAACGACGGCAGCCCCGACACCATCGACAATGCGCTGGGCCTCCTACGTGACGACCCGAACGACTCCGTGCGGGCGCGGCTGCTCGCGACGGCGGCGCTCGGCGGGGACCACGAAAAGTTGTTGAAGAGCGAGACGCTTCTTGCAGAGTCGTCCGAGCAGAACGACCCTGACCAACGGATCGCCAGAGTCTACGCCTTCCTCGCCGAAGGGGACGCGCGCGCGGCGCACGCCGAGGCCGAGAGGCCCGCCAAGTACTCTGATCAATCCGATGCCTTCCTCCACGGCCGAGCCCTCATCGCCGTGGCGCGCGGCCAGTGGGCGCAGGCCCTTCCCGACGCGCAACAAGTCGTCGAGTCACGGCCGGGTGCGCCGGAGCCGGCCGCTTTGCTCGCCCGTATCACCGCAAAAACAGAGAATCCGGAAGCCGCACTCGCCGTGCTCGACCAAGTGGACGGGGCCACGGCAGCAACGAAGATCGCCCGTGCGCGAATCGTCGGCCTTCAGCAAGGCAACGCCGACGAGGCACTCGCGCTCGGGAGCGAGGTGCGTGACGACGACAACGCATCGGTCGTGCACAAAGCGTGGGCCAACTTGATCACCGGTGTCCTCGCATACCAGCAAGGCGCCATCGGCATGGCGTACGAATACGCGCGTGCCGCGGCGGAGCCCGAGCTTCGTGTCGACGAGCCATTGCTCATCGGGACCGCCCAACTCTTCCTCGCGCTTGGGCGATCCGGTGACGCCAGGCGGCTGCTCAAGCGATTGTCGGGCGGGCCGTCGGCCGACCTGTTTACCCGCGCGCACGTGATCGCGTGGTGGTACGCGCAGACGGGCGACGCGCGCGCAGGGCTCGCTACGCTGAGCGGGGCGGGTTTTGGACCGGAAAAAGCAGCAGAACCCGCGTTTCGTGCATTGGTGATCGCGGAGCTGCTGAAGGACTCCGGACGGGCTGGCGAGCGCGGTCGGGCGATCTCGCTCTACAAAGAGGCGGCGGGTGACCCGCGCTGGGGCGTCGCGGCCTGCAAGGCGTTGGCGGATGCTCTGCTCGAAGGGGGTCACACCGACGAGGCGATTGCCGTCCTCCGAGCCGGCCTCGACGCGGCGCCGAATCACCTGACACTCGTGGACGCAGCAGCCCAGGCATACATCGATGCTGGCCGCCTCTCAGATGCCGAGACGGCGACAGCGGCCGCGCTAGCCGAGTTCGGGGAAGAAGGTTGGGCGCATGGCAGTCATGCGCGAGTGCTGCTCGCAAAGGGTGAGCCGGCCAAGGCCGTAGGCGAGCTCGACCGCGCCGTGGAGCTCAGCCCGCGCGACGCCAGCTTGTTTGCGCTGCGGGGCGATGCGGCGCGTGAAGTCGGGTCAAACCAAGAGGCGAAGGCCAGCTACGAAAAAGCGTTGGAGCTCGACCCTGGTCAACCGCGCGCCCTGTCCGGTTTCGTGGCCTTGCTGATCGGCATGGGCGACTTCCCCCTCGCCGCCGAGACCATCGACAAGATGGACAAGGCCAGGGTGAGGGACTTGCGAGCGGACGAACAGCGGGTGCGTTTCCTCGTACGTACGGGCGCCGGGCAAAGCGGGGTCACCACCATGCGGAACGCGGTCGGGCGGCACAAGAGCAACGTGGCTCTTCGACTCGCTGGCGCGCGCGTGTACCTACAGGCTGAGGATTACACGCGAGCGGGAATCTATTTTCAGCAAGCCAAGCGCAAAGGGGCGGATGCACGGCTCGCCGACACGGGCCTCGCGCTGGCGCAGATGTACGGACGCCGCAAGTTGGGTGCCGAGAACTCGCTCGAACGCGCAGCCGAAGCTGTGGACGCGGAAGGCAACCCCTTGAAGGCCGGACCTCAGGTTCAGGTCTGGGCGCTGGCGGTCAAGGCGCGGCTCGCACTCGCGGATGAGAAGCGGGGCCTCGCCGTGCGCTACGGGAAGCAGGCAGCGGGGCTCATGCCGAACGACGCCGACGTGCACCTGCTGCACGCCGACATCGAAGAAGACCGCGAGCGCTCGCCGGAGGAGCCCTTACGACAGGCGGCAAACGCACCCGTCCCGATGCCGGTCGCAGCCGGCCGCCTCGCTACGCTACTCGGTCCGACCGAGGAAGGCTGCGAGATGGCCGCGCGCTATCTGAAGGCAAACCGCACCGGCAGGCTTGCGAATCGCGTTCGCGACGTGAAGCGCCAGTGCAAATGATCGAGGGGCGCTAGTCTGAGTCGGCGAGCAGGGTCGAAACCCGCTCGACCGCGTCGATGTACTCGCCGACCATCTCTTCGATGACCTGACGAACAGGCTTGCGCGTGTTCATCTGACCGACGACCTGACCGACGGGCGTACCAAGGAGCGTGTCCGATCGCTCAGCGCCGGTCTGGGCGAAGCGCGTGATGCGCTGCGTGGCCTCGGCAGTCGCCATGAACTGAAGCGGCATGGGGAGATAGCCAGGACATTCTGGGTCCTCGTCCCAGGCGCGCGTGTATGCCGTCTTGAGCTGACGGGCGGGCTTACCGCTGATGCAACGTGAGCGGACCGTTTGGGTCGAGTCCGCCTCGAGAAGCTTGTCCACGAGCGAGGGAATCGAGTCGGACTCCTCGGTGGCAAGCCAGATCGAACCCGTCCAAACACCCGCGGCGCCCATCGCCATGGCAGCCGCCATCTGACGACCCGAACCGATTCCGCCGGCGCCGAGCACTGGCGTCGGCGCCACCGCATCGACGACCTGTGGCAACAACACCATCGTGCCGATCTCGCCGGTGTGACCCCCCGCCTCGAAACCCGATGCGATCACGATGTCAACGCCCGCGGTCTTCTGCTTGATCGCTTGCCTGACGGTGCCGCAAAGCGCGGCGACCAGAACGCCCTGGTCGTGTGCCTGGGTGATGATGTCTTCGGGAGGTGGCCCGAGGGCGTTCGCGATGAGCGCGATCGGGTGCTTCATCGCGACTTCGAAGTGTGCGCGTCCGCCCGATGCGGACCAGCCAAGCAGACCTTCGATCTCTTCGACGTCGTCCGGAAGCGGGGGCACACCGTTGCGATCGAGCAGGTCGTTGATCCACTTGCGGTGCGCGGGCGTGATCATCTCGTCGAGCTGATCTTTGGTGATGTCGCCCTGGTCCTTGCCGATGTACTTGGCGGGGATGACTGTGTCGACGCCGTACGGCTTACCGTCGACATGCTCGTCGATCCACTTCAGCTCGAGCTCGAGCTGCTCCGGGCTGTACGCGACTGCACCCAACACCCCGAGCCCACCAGCGCGGCTCACGGCGGCCACGACATCGCGGCAATGACTAAACGCAAAGATGGGAAACTCAATCCCCAACCGCTCACAAATCTCAGTCTTCATGCAAACACCCGAAAAACCAACCCGCCGAGAAAGGGGACCGTCCCCTTTTTCGAGGCCTTAGAAGGAGGAGTGGAACGTGTTCTAGTTTGCTTGAAGACGCGCTGGGGGTCAATGGGAAAAGCCGCCAACGCGTGCCTCGTTTTCGCGGGATCTACTCGACGCTGCTGTCGACCAAGTCGCCCCAACCGTCGGTGCCGTCGATCATGGCGGTAAGCCAATCAAGTACGGTGATACCGTCGATCTCCGTCTCGAGGCTTCCGATTTGCACTAGTCCGTCGCCCCCGTCCGACGTCTCGCGAAGCAAGGTCGTGTGGGCAGTCCCCTCGGGAATGAACCGCTTGTAGCGTTCCTCGAACATGCTCGTCGTTCGGGCGGTTTCCGCCAGCAGGGACGCCGTGAAATCTGCCGGGGGGATCATCAGGAAAAACGTCGAGATCACCGTGTCGGCGCTGAAACTGAGAGCGCTCATCGTGAAGTTATCGTCTGCGGCGAGCTCCCACTCGATGAAGCGCGTGATGTGACCGTTGCTCGTGCAATCGGGGCAG
>CBDURI010000196.1:0-5600 GCA_965369435.1 uncultured bacterium | reverse complement strand
CCAATCCTAGGATGGCCACTCTTGCGGGTGTATGGCGCCACCTTCGCGATGACTGCGTCGTTCACCGCCCTGTTCACGCTGCATCAACCCTTTGCGCTCGAGTTCGGCGTGACGGAGCTGCGTAGCTTCTTCATTGGCTTTGCGCTCGTAGCGCTCACGGTACGCCTCGCAGGCGGGCGCCTCATCGACCGCTTCGGCGTGCTGCCCTCCTCGGTGGTTGCGTTTTGCATGTACTCCACCGTGCCCCCGATGCTCGGCATTCTTGGGCCCGATCACCTGTTTGCAGTCGGCGCCATGATGGGCCTCGGACACGGGATCGCCTACCCCGCCCTGACGGCCCTCGGGATCGAACGCGCGGACGCCTCCTCCCGAGGCATGGTGGTGTCGATCATTCACGGCGCGTTCAACGGAGGACACGCATTTTTTGCGTATACCCTCGGTCTGATCGCCGCATCGTGGAGCTACAATGTCGCGTTTTGGGCCGCGGGTGCGGTGACGCTGAGTGGCGCGCTCCTGTTGGGCCTAAATCGGGTGGGCAAAGTTCGTTAACGCCGACACTCCACGCCTTCGTTCTGATACGTTCCGAGCGAGTAGGCGGACATGGCAAAGGACCGGAAGGAGCACAGCGAGCACGGCATCTCGGAGGCGAAGAGCAAGCTCAGTCGTTTGCTCGAAACCGAAAACGAGCTCGAAGCGATGCTCAAGGAAGCACGGAGAGAGGCGAAAGGGCTCGTCGAAACGGCCCATGCGGCCGCAGACGAACGCGTCAGACAGTTCGAGCTACAGCTGGAAGGCGAGAACCGAGATCTCGGGAAACGCATCGCCGGTGACCGCGATCACGCGATCGATTCCCTTCGAACGGAAGCCCAGGAAGAAGCGCAACGGCTGGACGCGCTCGACGACACCACGATCGCGGAGCTTGCCCGCTACGTGGTCGACCTTCTGGTGGGGCGCACGGACACGCGAGGTCCGCGTTGATCTTGGACATGTCACGCATCCGAATGCTTGGCCCGAGGGAGCAGCTCCAAGCCGTCCTAGGCCGCGTCCAGGATCTCGGATTGGTTCACTTGGTCGAGCCCGCAGAGGCCGAGTCCTTGAGTCTACTCGGGCTCACACCGGAGCAGGAGCGGCACGTTCTCAGCGTCCACCAAATCAGCAAAGACGTGGACGCTGCGCTCGAGCTGCTCGATGAGACACCGAGCTCGACCAAGGCGGCCGCGGATATCGCGCTACCCCGCGCTGCGCTGATCGCGGGGCGAAGCCGAAGAGAGCTCGAGGCGTTGGCCGAACAGCGCCAAGGAGTCGAAGAAGAGCGTGCGCTCATCCTGAAGTTCCGTCCGTTCTTTTCGGCGTTCCGAAAGATCGGCCAATCGGGCCTCGACCTCGACGGCATTCGAGTCTTCTACTTGGTTCTGAGGGAGGACGGAGAGCAAGAGCTTCGTGGGATGCGCGCCGCACTGCGCGAGGCCCTCGGAGACGGCTTCGAGCTGCTCAGCCAGCCGTCGGAATCGGGTGAATCCGCCATGCTCTTGGCCGTGCCGGCGACCGACGCCGGGAAGGCCGACCAACTACTGAGCGAAGCTGGCGTGCAATCCCTCTCGCTTCCCGACCAATTCGAGGAGGAGAGCGTCAGCGCAACGATCCAACGCATGCAGACGCGTCTCCGCGACCTCCCGGACGAGCTTGCCGCGATCGAACGAGAGCGTAGGCAAATCGCCCGCGAGCGCGGACGCGATCTCGTACAGATTCAAGCGACCGTACGGGATCACCTCGCAACCATCGAGGCCATGGGACAAGCCGTCGTCACGCCGCGCGCCTTCGTCCTCGAAGGCTGGGTCCCAAGCGCGGCGCGGACGGAGTTGAAGGCGCAACTGGGGAAGGCATTCGGCGACCAGATCGAGGTTGAGACCGTGTTGGAGGAGGAGTGGGCGGGCGAGACCGTTCCCGTCGTGCTCAAGAATCCGCGCCTGTTTCGCCCGTTCGAAGCGATTACGAGGATGATGCCGCTTCCGAAGTACGGAACGGTCGACCCGACCCCGTTCGTGGCGGTCTTCTTTCCGATGTTCTTTGGAATCGTTCTGGGGGACATCGGCTACGGAACACTGCTCGGGGTTATCTCGCTCATCTTGCGCATCCGTTCGAAGCCCAGCACCACGAAGCGTGCGATTTCGGAAATCGGGCTCGCGTGCTCGTTGTTCACGATTATCTTTGGGTTCCTCTATGGAGAGCTCTTCGGCGATCTCGGGCACCGCATCGGGCTCCATCCGATCATCTTCAATCGCGAAGAGGCGTTTTTCCCGTTCCTGGGGCTCGCGCTCGCGATCGGGGTCGTTCACATCGTCCTCGGCCTCGTGGTGGGAGCCGTGAAGATGTTCCGAGGCGACAAGCGGCGGGCGCTCGGAAAGGGCATGGCGGCTGTGATGGTCGTTCTCATCGCGCTGGCGCTCATGGCCGCGTTCGAAATGCTGCCCGAGCGTTTCTTCACGCCCTTGGTCATCACCATTCTCATCGCATTTCCTATCTTGATTATCGCCGAAGGGGTGCTCGCACCCATCGAGCTCGTCTCCACGCTGGGCAACGTGCTGTCCTACGCGCGCATCATGGCCGTGGGCACGGCGTCGGTGATGATGGCGATCGTCGCGAATCGAATGACCGGTGCTTTTGGCGGGGTCGTGGTGGGCGCTCTGTTCGCCCTCCTCTTTCATCTGATCAACTTCGTCCTCGGTGTCTTCAGTCCGACGATCCACATGCTTCGACTTCACTACGTGGAGTTCTTTGGAAAATTCTATAGCCCGGGCGGTTCACAGTACCGGCCCTTTCGACACTGGTCCGCGCAACAGGGCGCAATTGAGAGGAGCGAATGATATGGGATATGAAACGTTTGGGCTCTACCTGAGCGCCGCTCTAGCGGTTGGCATTCCGGCCCTCGCCACAGGCTGGGCTCAGTCGCGCATCGGTCCGGCCGCCGCTGCGACACTGGCGGAGAGACCCGAGCTCACAGTCACGGCCGTGCTCTTGATAGCTATCCCGGAGACGGTCGCAATCCTCGGGTTCGTGGTCGCGGTCTTGATCCTGATGCAGGGAGGAGGCTGAGGAAGACGTGGCAGGTCCCGACCTCAATACCGAATTGCGTCGCAGCGCCGACCGGACTGTAGAGTCCATTCTAGGCGCGGCGCGCGCGGATGCGGAGCGGCTCGCATCGGAGGCAGGCCAGCTGATCGAGACCCGACGAAGAGAGATCAGGAAAGGCCAAGAGGCCACGTACCGTGCGGAAGCTCGCGTTGCCATTGCCGCCGAAAGACGCTCGGCGATGGGCGCGGTGCTCCTCGCGCGGACGCGCTTGGTCGATCGAGTGCTCGAGCGAGCCCGGGCTCTGCTCCCAGAAGCCGCTCAGACGGAGGCCTATCGATCGACCCTCAACGGGGAGCTCATGGAGGCACTGCAGTTCGTCGATGGTGACGGCGCCGTGGTGCGCTGCTCGGCAAACCTCGCGAGCTCCGTACGTGACGCGCTTCGCGGGCGACCGGAAGTCACTGTAGAGCCCGGCGCCGACATGGGCACCGGGTTCATCGTCGTCGAGGCAGGCGAGTCGGTCCTCGTGGATTGTTGCCTAGAAACGCGCATCGACCGTTTAGCATCGGCGCTGGCGATCGAAATACACGCGCGCCTCGAGGAGCTTTAGCCATGGCTCAGTACCTCGGCGACATCAATGCACGTGCGCGGGGCCTCCGGACTCACCTGCTTCCGGCAGGGGATTTGGAACGACTCGCGCGTTCCGGGAACCTCTCGGCCCTCCAAAGAGAGCTTGACGGGCTTGGATACGCGCCAGCCGATGCGCCGGCCACCGCGCCGACCCTGGAGAAGTCCATCCGGCGCCGCGCTGCCAGGCAAATGGCGTTGCTCGATCGTTGGTGCGGCCACGATCGGCGCATGACCTTTGCCGCGCTTTTCGAGGATGAAGATCGGCGCTCGATTCAGGCCATCTTGCGCGGCGCGGCGCAGGGTGTGGCGTCCGAGGCGCGCATGACGGGCTTGATTCCGACCACGAGCCTGCCCGAAAGAGCGCTACAGACGCTCTCGGGCGAGCCAACACCGGCAGACGTGGTGCGAATGTTGGTGCTTTGGAATCATCCCTTGGGCGTCGCGCTGCTGAGCGCTTCGAGCGGGCCGCATCCTTCGCTGTTCGACCTCGAAATCGAGTTGCAACGCGCGTTTGCGCGCAGAGCCACTGCTCATGCGCGGAAGGGCGGCCCCCAACTGGTCGAATACGTCGAGCAGGTCGTCGACCTGATGAACGCATGGTCCGCGTTGTTGCATTTCGTCGAGCGGGATCCGTCCATCGTCGACCTGACATTCGTAGAAGGTGGGCGTTGGCTCACGCGCGATGTATTCCACGAGCTCATGAGCCTCGAGACCATGCCCCAAGTCGAAAAGCGTCTGGCTTGGGAGCTGCGCAAGTCTTCCTTGGCGAGCGCCTTTCGTGGCGAGCTCGACGACCTCGCGGACTTGGAAAGCAGGGCGCTACGCGCGCAGATCGACTGGCAGAATCGAGCGGCGCGAGCCGACCCGAGCGGCGCGGCGCCGGTTATCGGTTTCGCGATGGAGCTTCGAGCCGAGGTGCGAAACTTGGGGGGCATCATCTGGGGCGTCGCGCTTCAGGCGCCTGCTGCTCTCATCCAGGCAGAATTGGTGGTCGCATGAACGATCGACGACTCGTGGTGATTGCAAGTCCGGGGTTGAGCACTGGATTCGCCCTGACGGGCGTGCCGGTGTTCGAGGCAACCGACGGCGTCGACGCTGCCCGGCAAATCGAACGTTTGGTGGATGAGGGGAACGCAGGCGTCATCATCATCGACGAGCCGCTGTACAGGGATCTCCCCGAAGAAGTCCGGCGAACTCTCCGGCGAGCCGCGTTGCCCGTCGTCATCCCGGTGCCCGGACCCGATTGGACGACGGAATCCTCAGCGCACGAATACATCGTCGAGATCCTTCGGCGAGCCATTGGCTATCGGGTGAAGCTCCAATGACCGAAGCCCGCATCATCCGAGTGGTAGGCGCGATCGCGGAAGCACAGCCGCTAGGCGACGTGGCGCTCTACGAGCTCGTCGAGGTCGGTGAACAGCGTCTGCTAGGCGAGGTGATTCGGATCCAAGACGACATCGCAACGATTCAGGTCTTCGAGGAAACCAGCGGGCTCGGGCTTCACGAACCGGTCCGTAGAACGGAAAGCTCATTGACGACCCAGCTTGGGCCCGGCTTGCTCGGTTCGATCCTCGACGGGATCGGACGCCCCCTGCAGGGGCTCGCCGAGCGCTCGGGCGACTTCATTGCCTCGGGGATGACCCTACCCACCCTCGATCCAGACGCTCGGTGGTCGTTTGAACCGACCATCAAACCAGGCGCGACTGTATCCGGCGGCGACGTATTGGGCACCGTCGAAGAGCGCCCGGGAATGATCCACAAGGTGCTAGTGCCGCCAGGTTTGGGAGGCCGGGTCGCAGAGATTCAGCAGGGCACCTTCACGGTGTCGGACACAGTCGCCACCCTGGACGACGGAACCGGTCTGTCTCTTTCGCATCCCTGGACGATCCGCAACCGTC
>CBDURI010000195.1:0-5624 GCA_965369435.1 uncultured bacterium | reverse complement strand
AGGTCCATGTCGGCGCCTTCGGGGGCCTTGAAGTCGCCGTGTAGCGCCGTGGCGATTCCGCCGGGGATTACGCAGTTGGCGCGCAGGCCTTGCTTTACGTATTCCTGATAGAGCGAGCGGGTCATCGAGAGGATGCCGCCCTTCGAGGCCGCGTAGGCGGCCATCCACGGATGGCTACCGAGGGCGGAAGTCGATGAACAGTTCACCAGGGCGCTGAAGCGGTTGTTCAACAGGTGCGGGAGTGCGGCCTGGTTGACGTAGAACGTACCATTGAGATTGATGTCGATGATCTCGTGCCATTGATCGAAGGTCATCTCGTGCGTGTGGTAGGTGCGCAGGATTCCGGCGCAGTGACACAGGGTGTCGAAGCCGCCCATGTCTTTCGCAGCCTGGTCGATCACCTCTTTCACACGGGCGCCGTCGGTGACGTTGCACTCGTAGACCCAGGCCTTGACGCCCAAGTCTTCGGCGATCTTCTTCGTGCCAGCCAGCCCCTCGGCATTGATGTCGACGAGAGCGACGTTGCCACCCTCCTCGGCGATGCGCTTCGCCGTGGCCTGGCCGATGCCCGACGCCGCGCCGGTGATTACAACGTTCTTACCTTCAAACCTTTTCATCGTATTTCTCGCTCTTCTTTAGGGGTCGCTAGTAACCGTGAAGCTCCGCCCAGCGTTGCCGGTGTTGCGAAGGCTTGCCGAAAGTCATGTAGGTCGCTTGTGCACGCTTGATGTAGAAGCCGATGTCGTGCTCGTCGGTCACGCCGATGCCGCCATGCATCTGGATGGCTTCCTTGGCAGCGTGCATGAACGTCTCCGAGGCGATGGCCTTGGCAAGCGACGCGAGTCGCGGGACGTCATCTGGCGCGTCGTCGATCGCGCGGGCGGCAGCAAGGACCACCGAGCGGGTTAGCGCCAGCTCCGTGTACACCGATACGGCACGGTGCTGAAGCGCCTGGAACGAGCCGATGGGCACGCCGAACTGCTCGCGTTCCTTGAGGTATTCGATCGTGTCGGCAAAGGCTTGCTCCGAGGCGCCAAGCATTTGCGCCGACAAACCCACCGCGGCACGGTCGAACACCGCCTGCAGGAGCACCGCTCCGCCACCGATCTCGCCGATGATGTCGTCACGCTCTACCGGCACTGCGTCGAGCTGAACGATGGCTGCGTTCAGTCCGTCGATTCGGAACTGGCGCGTGATCGTGACACCCGAATGGGCCGGGTCGATCAGGAAGAGCGTGCAACCTGAGCCTGAAGTGGTTGCGGATACGATGATCCGCTCGGCAAGGTGGCCGTCGAGGACCTGAAGCTTCTCCCCGCTGAGCTCGAATCCGGCCGCCGATCTGCGAGCCGTCGTCGCGACCTTCGAGACATCTCCATGCGAGCCGGCCTCTTCGTAGCCCAGGGTCACGATCGTTTCACCAGACGCGATGCCAGGGAGCAGAGCCTTCTTCTGCGCATCGGTTCCGCCGAGTAGAAGCGCTTGCGTGCCGAGCAAAAGGGTCGACACGAATGGCTCCGGCATCAGCTCGCGGCCGCTCTGCTCGAGGACGACGCAGAGATCGAAAAAGCCGAGGCCCATACCCTCGTACTGCTCCGGTATTTGGAGACCCAGCCAACCGAGCTCGGCCATCTCGTTCCAAAGCTCGCGGGAGAACCCGGTCTCGTCTTTCGAGTCACGGAAGGTCCGAATGCGAGCGACCGGCGCGCGGTCACGGATGAATTGCTGCGCCGTCTTCGAGAGCATCTGTTGCTCGTCGTTCAGAAGAAGGGACGGCGCCGTTTGCCCGCTCATTTCTTCCCCTCCGGCAAGCCGAGCACACGTTTGGAGACGATATTCTTTTGAATCTCGGACGAGCCTCCCTCAATGGTGCTGGCGCGCGACCGCAGCCAATCCCGGGTGTACTGAAGGTCGTCCTCGTCGAAGCCCGGCCCTTCCCAGCCTAGGCCATCGACGCCAGCGACTTTCATCCCGAGCTCGAAACGCATCTGCTTGAGGTCGGTCCCCACGATTTTGGTGATCGAGCCCTCGGGCCCTGGGGTACCGCTTGCGGCGCTTTGCTCAATGCGAGCAAGCGTGAGGTGAAACGCCTCTTCGAGCATGCCAAGCGCGGCGATCTCATCACGAAGCAACGGGTCGGGGATGACGCCCTCGGCCACGCCGAGATGCTTGCGCGCCCGGCCGACGACCTCGCGCTGCGCCGACCCCGGCTGCCGCGCGATCGAACGACCGATCGATGAGCGTTCATGGCCGAGAATCGCTTTAGCAATCGTCCACCCTTCGTTCTCCTTGCCCACGAGATTGCCGACGGGCACGCGGACGTCGTCGAAGAAGGTTTCGCAGAAAGGCGAGTACCCGCTGATCAGATCGATTCGCTTCACCGTGATCCCGGGTGTATCGAGGTCGGCGAGGATCACCGAAATGCCCATCTGTTTCTTGGGCGCGTTCGGATCCGTCCGGGTCAGGCAGTAGATCCAGTCGCTCAGATTGGCGTGCGAGGTCCAAACCTTCTGGCCGTTCAACACGAATTCATCACCGTCCCGCTTGGCCTTCAGCTGGAGGCTCGCGAGATCGGAGCCCGCATTGGGCTCCGAATACCCCTGGCACCAACGCACCTCACCGCGAGCAATCCCAGGCAGGTGTGCCGCCCTCTGCGCATCATTGCCGTACTCGAGCAGCACAGGTCCAAACATCGCGAGGCCCTGCCCTGCAACCGGACGTGGCACGCCAATCGCCTTCATCTGTGCGTGGATGATCGCTTCGTGCGCGTGGCTGAGCCCAGCGCCGCCGTATTGCTTTGGCCAACTCGGAGCTGTCCACCCCTTCTCGATGCCGAGGTCACGCCATCGGAGCAGGTCTGGGTCGGTCTCCTCGCACTTCGATCCCCCCCAATAGCCTTCGAACGGACCGCTGCCGCTCGTCCCCCGGAGCGATTTGGGCGCGTTCTCGCGAACCCACGCGCGCGCCTCTTCGCGAAATGCGTTTAGCTCGCTCACGCGATCACTCCGCGGCTCCGGCCTTCTTCATATCGAGTGCGACATCCTCGATCATGTCTTCCTGCCCACCGACGGTCTTCATTCGGCCGAGCTCGATGAGGATGTCAGTCGACTTGAGGCCGTACTTGTCGGCTGCGCGCTTCGCATGGAGCAAGAAAGACGAGTACACGCCTGCATAGCCGAGTGTGAGTGAATCGCGATCGGCGCGAACCTTGTGTGTCATCAGCGGGTAGACGATTTCTTCGGCGATATCCATCAGCTTCCACATGTCGACCCCGGTCTCGACGCCCATACGATGGAGCACGGCGACGAACACCTCGAGCGGCGTATTGCCTGCGCCCGCTCCCATGCCAGCCACGGAGCCGTCGACCCGCGACGCGCCCGCTTCGATGGCGGCCAACGAGTTGGCGATGCCCATGTGCATGTTGTGGTGCCCGTGGAAACCGACCTCCACATCCGCATCGAGCTCGTCGCGCAGATGGCCGACGCGCGCGGTGACGTGGTCGGGCAGCATGTAGCCAGCCGAGTCGGTGATGTAGATGCAGTTCGCGCCGTAACCTTGCATGAGCTTTGCCTGCTCGAGAAGCTGCTCGGGCAGAATCATGTGCGCCATCATCAGGAAGCCCACCGTGTCCATCTCCATTTTCGCGCCGAGGACGATGTGCTGCTCCGAGACATCCGCCTCCGTGCAATGGGTGGCCACGCGAATCGTGTGCACTCCGCAATCGTGCGCCATCCGCAGGTGGTCCACCGTGCCGATGCCCGGAATCAGCAATGCGGAGATTTTCGCGTTGTTCATCTCCGGCACGACGGCCCGGAGGTATTCCTCATCGCTTGCGGCCGGGAAGCCGTAGTTCACGGACGCGCCACCGAGGCCGTCACCGTGCGTTACCTCGATGAGCGGGACGCCGGCGGCATCGAGCGCGGTCGCCACCTCGACCATTTGTTCGGTCGTGAGCTGGTGGCGCTGGGGATGCATCCCGTCGCGCAGGCTCATGTCGTGGAGCGTGACCTTCTTACCTTCGAGATTCATGCTGCCTCCGCGCGCTGGATTTCCTCAGCGATGAGCTCGGCCGTCCGTAGGCCAGCCGCCGTCATGATGTCGAGATTGCCCGCGTACTTCGGGAGGAAATCGCCGAGCCCCTCGACGAGCATGTAGAACGACACGCGATTGCCATCGAACACCGGCCCGTTCTTGAGTCTGTATCCGGGCACGTATTTCTGGACCTCGGCGATCATTCGCTGAGCCGATTCGATGATCTCGTCTTGTTTCGGAGCATCCTTGGTCAGACAGTGAATCGTGTCGCGCATCATGAGCGGTGGCTCCGCGGGATTGATGATGATGATCGCTTTGCCGCGCTCCGCGCCGCCGACAACCTCCACGCCCCTGGCCGTGGTGCGCGTGAATTCGTCGATGTTCTTCCGGGTTCCCGGCCCCGCCGACCTCGAAGATACCGTCGCGATGATCTCTCCGTACTCGACGGCCTGCACGCGACTCACCGCGGCGACCATGGGAATGGTGGCCTGACCGCCGCAGGTCACCATGTTCACATTCTGTTCGGCCCGACCGACCATCTCTTGCAAATTGACGGGGGGCACACAGAAGGGCCCGATGGCGGCCGGCGTGAGGTCGACCATCCTGACGCCGTACTTCTTGACGATGTCGTTGTTCGACTCGTGCACGTACGCGCTGGTTGCGTCCCAGGCGATCTGCACTTTGTCCTCGTCGATATGCGGCTCCATGCCCTTGACGCCGTCGGCCGTCGTCTTGAGGCCAAGCTCCTTCGCTCGCTTGAGACCCTCAGACTCCGGGTCGATGCCGACCATCCATACCGGATCGATGATCTCGCTTCGAAGTGCCTTGTAGAGCAGATCGGTCCCGATGTTCCCGGACCCGATGATCGCTGCCTTCACTTTGCTCGTCATCTCTCCCTACTCCTATGTGAACCGCACGGAGGCGGTCCCGATCCCTTCGACCTCGAGACGCATTTCATCGCCCGCAACCACCGGCTCGAGGGGTACCAACGAGCCAGAAAGCACTACATCACCAGCATTCAGGCTAATCCCGAACTCCGACAGGGTGTTCGCCAGCCAGCTGACACAGTTGAGCGGTGAATCGAGGGCCGCCGAGCCCAGCCCTTCGCTGAGAAGCTCGCCGTTCTTGTAGACGCGCATCTTCAGGTTCGGGAAGTCGAGCCCCCCGGCGTCGGCGTGCTCGTCGCCGAGGACGAACAATCCGCAGCTCGCGTTGTCTGCAACGGTGTCTTGGATCTTGACCTTCCAGTCGTTCACCCGGCTGTCCACGACCTCGAAGCACGCCATCACGTACTCCGTCGCGTCCAGAACGTCCTCGTTGGTCACGCCCGGACCCTTCAAGTCTTTGTTCAGCTTGAAGGCGATCTCCCCTTCGGCGCGTGGCTGAATCAACTGCTTGCTGATCGGCATCGGCCCGCCGTTCGGGTAGTGCATCTTGTCGGTGAGATACCCAAAATCCGGTTGAAAGACGCCAAGCATCTCTTGCACCGCAAGACTGGTTACACCGATCTTCTTGCCGATGATCTTCTCTCCGTCGTCTTGCACGCGTCGGTCCACCATTCTCAACGACACGTGGTACGCATCTCGAATCGTGAT
>CBDURI010000194.1:0-5631 GCA_965369435.1 uncultured bacterium | reverse complement strand
GGTCTAATCATGGATGAAAAAATGAACTGCTCCAAAGGAAAAATTCGCCCCCACTTTCCTTTCTGATCTTCGCAGACTGGAGTGATCATGCAAGCTCGATCACCATAAATTAAGCCTCTAAGGGCTAATTAAAAGGCTGTATGGGCTTGTAGCACACCCTAAATTTAGTCCTGCAGGGTGGTTTTTCGCATGTTACGATATTGCTTGTGCAGATGAGTCACTGGTGCATCAACGGCAATCTGAAGGCTGGCTTCGTCCTCCTCCTGCTCGGCACGGCGCTCGGCGTGTCCGGCTGCAAGGAGGACCCGACGCTTTTTGGGGGTTGCTCAACGCAAGACATGAATGCGTGTCCTCAATCGGAAGGGTTCGCGAACCCTTATGAAGGACAGCTCGAGCTCCTGAGCTGGACCGAGACGCTGCGTAAAGCGAGCCTCGAGCTCACAGGGAAGCTGCCGACCGAACGGCAGAGACAGATCACAGAGGAGTTCGGTCAGAGTGGGCTCGAAGCGTCGCTCGCAGAGTTGATGCGCGACCAGCGGTTCTACGACCGGATGATCGAACTCTATAACGATCACTTCCTGACCGACAAGTACCTCGGCCGGGAAAACGCGGTCGAGCTGCTCGACGAAGAGGTGTGGCCGAATCTGCGCTGGTACGAAGGGAAGTACCCGGGAGACGAGCAGAAGGCGCAAGTCACCAACGACTCACTCGCCCGCGAGCCCCTCGAGCTCATCGCGCATGTGATCGCCGAAGAGCGTCCCTTCACCGAGATCCTGACGGCCAACTACACGATGGCAAACGGCTATTCGCAGCTGTCTCTGGTCGGTCTCCCGGACATCCCGCTCGGCATCGGAGAGAACCCCGAGAGCTTCAGAGAAATCTCGGTTCCAGGCATCCCTCATGCAGGGATTCTGACGTCGGCGATGTTCCTCAACCGTTTTCCGACGAGCGACACGAACATCAACCGCCATCGCTCGCGGATGACGTACTTGTTCTTCCTCGACATCGACATCAATCAGTTCGGCAGCCGCCCAGTCGACGCGAGCAACGATTTTGGTGAGAACCCGACACTGAACAATCCGGACTGCACCGTTTGTCACACCACCATGGATCCCGTCGCCGGGCTCTACATGAACTGGAACGAGCGCGGCGAGTACAGCGGTGAAGGCGATTGGTTCGGCCCTGATTACATCCTTCCTCCCGGCTTCAACGGAGAAGCGCTGCCTGACGGCGACCGAAGGACCGCGCTGCAGTGGTTCGCACAGCGGCTCGCTCAGAATCCAAGGTTCGCTCAGGCCACCGTGAAGATGGTGTTCCAAGGCCTGACCGGCCAGAAGATCCTCGATATCACCGTGCCGATGACGCCGGACATGGTCGAAGAGGCGATGCAAGAGCCGGACCCGATGATGGACCCGGAGCCCGATCCAATGATGGACGCGGGCGTGGGCGGCATGGGTGGCATCGGCGGCATGGCTGGCATGGGCGGAACCGCTGGCGCCGGTGGCATGGGCGGCATGGCTGGCATGGGCGGAACCGCTGGCATGGGCGGCATGGCTGGCGAGGGCGGCATGGGTGGCACGACGCCTCCTCCTCCCCCTCCTCCGCCACTCCCCGAGATCGATCCCGAGATTGACCCCGACGTCGACCCGGCTCTCGAGCGTGCGTACAACCAGCAACAGCAGACCTTGCGAACAATCCAACGACGCTTCAGCGAGAGCGGTCACAACTTCAAGCTGTTGGTGCTGGAGATTGTCCTCAGCCCTTACTTCCGGGCCAAGAACGCGAGCCCACTCAGCAGCGAGATGGAAACCGAGCTCTCCACCTTCGGCACCTCGCGGCTGCTCACGCCAGAGCACCTGTCGCGCAAGATCGAGGCGACCACGGGTGTCCGCTGGCGGTCCGGTCCGAATCGCACCGACCATCTGCTTGGCCAGTACGGCATCTTCTATGGCGGCATCGACTCGGACTTGGTGACCCAACGTGTGACCGAGCCGAATGGCGTGATGGCAAGCCTCGCGCAGCGAATGGCCTACGAGGTGGCGTGCTCCGCGGTCCCGTACGACTTCTCGAAGCCCGCGGACCAGCGCCTCTTGTTCCCCTACATCGACCGGGGCACACAGCTCTCCGATGCGTCGGATCAGGTGCGCAATTCGGTGCGGCATCTCCACGACCAACTCTTGGGCGAGGGCCTCTCCGGCTCTGACGCGGAAATCGCAGCGACGATGGTCGTGCTCATGGAAGCCTACAACCTCGGTGGCCAAGGCATCGCCGACGGGTCCGTCTCGGAGGAGCTCGCCGGACCATGCCGCCTCTTCAACGACCGCATGACGGGCGACTCGCTACCGCAAGAGCGCCACGTCAACCGGGACAACGACTACACCGTGCGCGCTTGGATGGCGGCGGTGAGTTATCTCCTATCCGATTACCGGTACCTGTACGAGTGAGGGAGGACTAGCTGTGGATCGTCGCGACTTCATACGAATGGCAAGCTGGGCCGGGCTGACATGTGTCTTGCCGGCCGCGGTGGACCCTCTGCGCAGTAAGGCCCAGCCGATCAGCGGGTCGGCCTACACCGGCACGTACTGGATCTTCATGCACGCAGGCGGCGGCTGGGATCCGACTCACCTGTGCGACCCGAAGGGCCGTGCCACCGCAGACGAGAACAATCCGATGGGGCGTTTCCTCACGAGCGACATTCGGACCGCAGGCAATATCGAGTACGCGCCGCTCGGCGACGACGGAACCGCGCTCGACGCGTTTTTCCAGACTCACTATCAGCGGCTCACCGTCATCAACGGCATGGACACGACCACGAACGGTCATGACCAGGGCACTCGGGGCACGTGGAGCGGTCGAACGGCGGAGGGGCATCCTCCGATCGGCGCGCTGATCGCAGCGACGCACGGCCCCAACCTTCCGATGCCGCTCATCGGTTATGGCGGATACCTCGACACGCAGGGCGTCACCAACGCGGTGCCACTCGGCGACGGCGGTCTGCTGCACAACCTCGCCTATCCCTCGCGTCCCGATCCAAGGGGCTCGGAGGACAACTACTTCGGCCACCCGGACGTGCCCAGCATCATTGAGCGGGAGCAGCAGCTTCGGCTCTTGAGGCTTCAAGGTCAGCAACGGCTTCCACGCATCTGGGATGGTCAGAACGAGCTCATGCTCGCTCGGCTCGGGCAGGGCGACCTCAAGCGAGTGTCCGACTCCCTTCCCGAGGAGTTCTCAGACAACCAGTTGCACCGTCAGATCCAGGTTGCGCTGGCTGCCTATCAGGCAGGGCTCTCCGTCAGCGTCAGTGTCAGCACTGGCGGGTTCGACACGCACGGAAACCACGACGACAACCACTTGCCTCGCCTCATCAACTTCGTGAATGGCGCAAACTTCGCAATGCAAGAAGCGGAGCGAATGGGCATCGGCGACAAGGTCGCTGTCGTGATGGGCTCGGACTTCGGCCGGACACCCGGATACAACAACGGCAACGGCAAGGACCATTGGCCGATCAGCAGCATGATGATGATGGGGCCCGGCATCCCCGGTAACCGCGTCATCGGCGGAACCGACGCTCGCCACGGCCTGCAGCTCGTCGACCCGGTCACGCTCCAGGCCACTGGCTCACCGGACACGGCCCAAGGCGCCAGGCTCTCGATCGCCCATGTGCACCGCTCGCTGCGCGACCTTGCGGGCGTGCCGAACGAATACAAGGCGGCGTTTCCGCTAGCCGGCGAAGACCTTCCGATCTTCGGCGTCTAGAACGCGGCGCCGCCCCCGATTCGCAGGCCCCACACCTGGCGATCATCAAACGAGAAGCCCCAGGGATTGTCGATGTTGATGTTGACCCGAATGGACCCGAACGCGTTGTCTTTGCCGAACCGCAGATAGGGCTCAACCGCCAGCTGCGTGTTCTGCTCCTTGAACTTCGGGATCAACACGAGGCTGAAGCGCGAGCCAACTCGCAGCCAATCGGTCGCCTGGTAGCCCATCATGGCCGCCATTTGCATGATGAAATCGGTCTTGGAGGTCCGCGCGTTCTTGTCGTTGAGCTTGATGAGAGCGCCGGTGTCGAGATACGCGCCCCAGAGGAAGCCACTGGGCTTGTACCGCTCCAAGGCGATGGGAATGATGACGCTCACCGTGTGGGGGTCCCAAAGCCAGAAGTTATTGTTTCCGCGAATTGCCGCCGCCAGGGCATAGGCGGAGGCCGCGGCCACCTGGTCGTTGATGTCGTCGGGAAGGGTCGCGGCCGGAACGGTCACGCCGCCCCCGGCGCGATAGGAGAACTGGCCCTTCCTACCCTGATAGTGGAAGGCTAGATACGGATTCCCGAAGCGAAACGTGTTTTGCGCATCGGCCTGCTCACGGTCGAGGTTGCCGTACGACATCCCCCAGACGGCTTGCATCACGACGTTGTACGCGAGCTGAAAGCGCATCTCGACGATCGGACTCATGACGATCGAGCGCTGGTCGCCCTCGAGCTTGCCGGCAAACATCCCGAGCTCGCCAAGGATGTGAAAGCGCTTGGTGTGAGCCTTCTCGCTTTCGTCGAGAGTGGAGGGCTCGTCCGGGAACGCGCGCGCTTCCCCAGGTGCTAGCCACAGCACCACCGCCAACAACAAACCAACAACTCCCCACCCACGAAGACAAGACATGTTTCAACCCCTTACGAAAAAGAGACCCCCCTCTTTTTCTGCTCTCAGTATAGGCAGCGCAAACCGCTAGGGCCCATCTTCCGCCACCAACGGAAGCAGCGCCGCAGGCGTGATCGGGCGTTCAGGGCAGGACCGCGACGTACGAGGGCCCGGCGTCTTGGAGCCAGGTCACCGCGCGCATCGCACCGGTATCGAGGTCGATGATCGAGAGCTTCTTGTCCTCGATGTGCGCTACGAACGCGAAGCTGTCCGTGCTGTCGACAGCCGAGCCGAGCGGGAAGGCGCCCCCCGGGAGCCTCACGGGGTCGGACGGGATCAGCGTGTCGCCGTCGATGTCGATGATGACGAGATTCGCGCCGGTTCCGGTGGGCGCGAGGATCTGATTGCGGCTGGGCATGTAGGTAACGCCGTAGGGGAAGCCGCCTTCCATCGCAAAGTTATCGATGACGAAGGGAGCGCTAGGATCACTGGTGTCGACGAGCGCAACGTCCAAACCGAAACTGTTGGCGACAGCCACTCGAGTGTTGTCGCCGAAGAACGTCACGTCGGACGGATCATTGCCCGTCGGTACGAGGGGGCTCATCGTGCCTTCGACGTCGGCGGTCTCGAAGACGTGAACGCCACCGCTCCCACCTGCCACGTTGATGACGCCGAGTGTTCCGTCAGGACTGAGCGCAACCTGCTCGGGCCTTCCCCCGAAGCTGATCTCCTCGATGACTTCCAGCGTGGTGAGATCGATGACCGACATCGTGCTTCCGGACTCATCCTGCGTCCCGTAGTTGGCCGTATAGGCGCGCGTGCCGTCCGGGCTAATCGCGATGCCGAGCGGGACATCGCTGATCTCGATTTCGGTGGCGTCGCCCGATTCCAAGTCGACGACGAGCAGGGTCCCGCCCGGCGGCACCTCCGGCGAGCCGATCAAGGTGTTGGTCACACCACTGTCGAAGAACGCGGGGCCGACCGAGACGACCGCCGTCTT
>CBDURI010000193.1:0-5678 GCA_965369435.1 uncultured bacterium | reverse complement strand
TCGTGGATCGTCAGCTCGTTGGGCCCGCGGAACATGTCCTTCGGGGGCCGGCTTCGATGGGCCTCGGCGAATGACGGGCTCTGCGTCCACGCGACGAAATCGTCGAATGACTCCCACCAGGTCTTCACTTCGTAGTACCCGGTGCCCTTCGGTCCGGGCGTCCATTCGCCGGTTTGGTGATCGAGGTTCATCGGTCGCGGCCGGTGTACCTCGTTCCGAATGAACCCCTTGGCTTGATCCACGAGATGAACGCGCTTGCGAAAGCGCTCTTCGAAGTCGATTTCGTGGCCCTCGGCTACGGGGATTCGATTGGTGACGCAGAGCATGGGCGAAGCATAGCCGCTTCGGGCCGTCTCGGTGTGCTAGAAACGCCTCGTGACTGAGTGGCAGCTCGAAAAGCATCCGAATTTCGCGGGTGTTCCGGGGCCCGTGCTCATCGTCGTCATGGACGGCGTGGGCTGCGGTGCGTCGAATGAGGGTGATGCGGTCTGGCTCGCTCGAACGCCGACGCTCGATCGGCTTGCCGACATGTCGCTGACGACGCGGCTCGCCGCGCATGGCAAAGCGGTGGGCCTCCCGAGCGATGACGACATGGGCAACAGCGAGGTCGGCCACAACGCCTTCGGAGCGGGGCGCGTTTTCGATCAGGGCGCCAAACGTGTCCAGATGGCGATCGCTAGCGGGGAAATTTTCGAAGGAGAAGAGTGGACGAAGCTCGTTCGCCGCGTCAACGAGAGCGGCCAGCCGATGCACTTCATCGGGCTGCTGTCGGATGGCAACGTGCACAGCCACATCGAGCACCTGTTCGCGATGCTCCGCCGCTGCAACGAAGAGGGCGTGCAGCACGCGCGTGTCCACGTCCTGCTCGACGGACGCGATGTGCCCGAGACCAGCGCGCTCGAGTACGTCGAGGCGCTCGAGAAGGTGTTGTACGATCTCAATGAGCAGGGCGGGCGCGACTATCGCATTGCATCAGGCGGCGGCCGCATGTTCATTACGATGGATCGCTACGGCGCCGACTGGTCGATGGTCGAGCGCGGTTGGAAGCACCACGTGCTCGGCGAGGGCCGAGGCTTTCCTAGTACAACCAACGCCATCGAGACCCTTCGCGATGAAAACGCCGGGATGATCGATCAGGATCTCCTCGCTTTCGTCATCGTGGATGGCGAGGGCAACCCCGTCGGGCCCATCCGCGATGGCGCGGCTGTGGTTCTGTTCAACTTCCGGGGCGATCGCGCGCTCGAGCTCACTCGCGCCTTCACCGAGCCGGAGCTCAGCGAGTTCGATCGTGGGCCGATCCCCGACGTCGACTTCGTCGGCATGATGCAATACGACGGTGACCTCGAGCTTCCCCGCCACTATCTAGTGCAGCCGCCCGACATCGACCGGACCATGGGCGAGTATCTGGCGCGCAATCAGATCACTCAGTTCGCGTGCAGTGAGACTCAGAAATTCGGCCACGTGACGTACTTCTGGAATGGCAACCGATCCGGGATGTTCGACGAGCTCTACGAAGAGTATGTCGAAGTGCCAAGTGACCTGGTTCCGTTCGAGCAACGGCCTTGGATGAAGGCGGCGGAGATCACCGACGCCACGCTTGCGGCCTTGCAGCGCGGTGGGTTGCGGCATGGACGCATCAACTACGCCAACGGCGACATGGTGGGTCACACCGGCAGTCTCGATGCGGCTGTCATCGCCGTCGAGGCGGTCGATCTGTCCCTTGGTCGCCTCATTCCCGCAATCGAGAGGCAGAACGGCGCGCTCATCGTCACCGCCGATCATGGCAACTGCGACGAGATGTTCGAGCTCGACAAGAAGTCGGGGGAGTTCAAGCGCGACGCGACTGGGCACCTGAGGAACAAGACCAGTCACACCCTCAACGCCGTCCCTTGCTACGTGTATGTGCCTGGCGACGATACGCTGCGCCTCGACGATGACCTCCAGAACCCGTCCATCACCAGTATTGCTTCGACGACCCTGCAGCTTCTCGGCTACGACCGCCCAGAAGGCTACGACCCTTCGATACTTCGATAGGCTACGACTTCATGCCGATCGCTCAGCGGTAGCGCAGCCGCAGCTTGATTCCGAGGAAGTCGGCGATCTGTTGCGCGTACGACCGTGGGATCAATTCGAGTCGACCTTCGACGACGGCGCGGGCCCGTGCATGGGGTTCGCCCTTGAGCGCCGGAAGCACGATCTGGCTCCAGGTGAACAGGGTCTTTCCGTCTGCGCCCTTGAGCGCGAGGGTAAGCACGGGCTCGAGCCGCTTCTGGTAGGCGACCGATGCGGTGCACAAGGCCGCGAACGTCCTGACGAGACCATCCTTGCCCACATCGCTCGCTTCTTCGAACGAGCTCTTGAGCACATCGAGTTGTCGCGCGACCCGGGCGGGCGCAATCCGGGCGATGGCGGGCAGCGCTTCGGCCGACGCCTGCACGACGCGCTTGTTCGAGGAGGAAATGCCCCTCGCGAACTTTGCAACCAGCGGCACCACCAGCTCCGACTTGGCCGCGATGATTTCGCTGAGGACGCGCGCGGACTGCGTCGCCGCCGTCCGAGGGCCTTCCATCATGGTCTCGCCGTGCTCCGCGATCTTCGATTGCGGGCTTTCGTCCGCGAGAATCTTCTGCGCTGCCACCACGGCGCCACCACCGGCGGTCTTTTTGCTTGGCGTCGCCTCCGTCGCCTCCGTCGCGTCGGTCTCGTCTTCGGTGCTCGTCTTTTTGGTCGTCATTCGGGTCCTTGAAGTGCTTCAACGATTTGCGGTAGCGAGACTTCGTAGCGCCACGAGGTGCCTCGGTGTCCGCCCTCGTACTCCTCGTAGTGAACGGGCAGCCCACGCTTGCGGAGTGCCTCGTCGAGCATCCGCGCTGCGAAGTGTAGCCCGTGCTCATCCCTGTTGCCTGCGTCGACGTAAATAAGCGACATCGTTTGCAAAGCCGCCGTCGAGGCGTCGATTCGCTCGAGTGGGTCGTGCCCGAGCCACTGCGCCCAGACATCGCTGCGCAGCTCGCCCGTGCTGGGATCCATCGGAATCTGAGCGAAGGGGAAGCTGGTCGGGTCGGGTGAATAAGCCGCGCTGGCGGCGAGCACGAAGATGGCATCGAACTGGGTGGCGTTCTTGGGACCGACTACGGGGATCTCTTCCGCAAACGCGCGGAGGCCCCCAGCCAGGTCGATCGCGATCGCCGCGCTCGTGAGCATCGGTCGCATGCTGACTTCAAACGCGGCATCGCCCGCGTGGCTCCCAATGACGGAGACGACGTCCGGCCTGTCCATGCCGAGGCGCAACGCCCCGAAGCCGCCGGACGAGCGGCCTACCACCGCGCGCGCCTCGCGCTTGGGGATCGTCTGGAACTCCGCGTCGACGAAAGAGAAGACCTCGTCGGCGAGATAGGTCTGGTAGCGGCCGGTTCCGTCTGAATCGACAAACTGCGAGCCGCCCCATCGATTGAAGCAGTCCGGCAACACGAGGATCGCGGGATTGCATCGCCCGTCGGCGATGAGCTGGTCGGTGAGCTCGATCGTGTTCGGCTTCCAGGGGCTCCAACTGGCGATCGAGTGATTCGTCGCCCCGAAGCCGGCAAGCATCATCACGACTGGGAAGCGCTTCGTTCCGTCGTACTGCGGCGGCAGGTAGACGTACAAATCACGCTCGCACGGGTCCCCGAGCGGGTTGTCGCTCAGACACTGGCTCTGATGGGATGTTCGAACGACGCGGCCCTGCATTGGCGGCCTTCGCATAGCACACTCGCGCTCCCGGAGCGGGACATACAATGATTTTCGCTACATGCGATCGACTACGCCAATGCCGACGAGCCCGAGCCCGCGGCGGATCTGCCTGGCCGTCAGGGCCGTCAGCCCGAGGCGGCTGTTTCTCGTGGCCCCCTTGGCGTCGAGCACTGGGCACTCGGTGTAGAAGCCGTTGAAGGCGCGCGCCAGCTCGTAGATGTGCTCGCAAATCAGATGTGGCTGACTGGTCGTGCCCGCTTGGTAAACGACATCGGCGAACCGCAGCAGGTGCTTGCCGAGGACCTGTTCCGCGGGTGCGTCGAGAAGGATCGTCGCGCTGGCCGCCATCGCGTCCATGTCGACTTCACCCTTTGCGAAGATCGACGCGCAACGCGCATACGCATATTGCAGATACGGGCCTGCATTGCCCTGGAACGAGATCATCTTGTCCCAGTCGAACTGGTAGTCACTCAGTCGGTTCTGACGAAGGTCGGCGTACTTCACCGCACCGATGCCCACGACCCGGGAGACCTCGTCGATTTCTTCGGATCGAACCCGCAGGCGGCCTTCGGCGATCCCTTCCTCGATACGTTGCCGCGCGCGTTGCTTCGATTCTTCGAGCAGTGAGACCAGGGTGATCACGTTCCCGCTCGCGTCCCGCGTCCGCAGTGGCTTGCCGTCGTTGCCGAGCACCGTGCCGAAGCCGATGTGCTCGAGATCCATGTCGACGCCCAGCAGCTTCATCACGGCGAAGAGCTGCTGGAAGTGAAGTCCCTGGCGATTGTCGACGACGTAGAGAGCGCGATCGGCCCGCAAATGCTCTTTGCGGTACTGCACCGTCGCGATGTCGGTCGTCGAGTAGAGAAATGCACCGTCCTTCTTTCGCACGATGAACGGGGTCTTCTGTTTACGCAGCGCCTTGGGAGCACTGTCGATGTCGTCCCAGAAGACGCACACGGCCTCGTCGTCTACCCGGGCGATCCCCCGCGCGAGGAGCTCCTCGACCACCCCCGGCAGGGCGTCGTGGTAGGCGCTCTCGCCGAGCCAGGTGTCGAACGAGACGTCGAGCTCGGCGTACACGGCGTTGAGGGTGTCACGGCTGACCTCCACGAAGTGTTCCCACAGCCGGCGGTTCTCCTCGTCGCCATTTTGGAGCTTCGCGAGCTCCGCGCGCGCTCGTTCGGCGAAGGCATCGTCGTTGCCTGCGCGTTCCGAGGCGAGCTTGTACACACGCTCGAGCTCGACGACCGGTGTGGCTTGGAGCGCTTCGTCGTCCCCCCACTCGCGCATCCCGACGATTAGCAGCCCGAACTGCGTTCCCCAATCGCCGAGATGGTTGTCGCGCACCACGTCGTGACCCATGAAGGATAAGATCCGCGCGATTGCGTCGCCGATGATCGTCGAACGCAGATGCCCAACATGCATTTGCTTGGCGATGTTCGGGCTCGAAAAGTCGACGACGATCCTGGAAACCTCTTCCACCGCCGGTACCCCGTTGCGCGCCGGGTCGCGCAGCGCCTCGGTGAGCTTCGACGCAATCCAAGCAGGCGCCAGATGAATGTTGACGAACCCAGGCCCCGCAACCTCGGCCTTCGCGATCGCGTCGACCCCGGCCAGCGCCTCGGCAATGGGCTGCGCCAGCTCCCGCGGAGGCTTCCCGAGCTCTTTGGCAAGCGCCATCGCTCCGTTGATCTGAAAGTCCCCAAACTTCGGGTCCTGGGTGGGACGCACGAGCGCCGGCCGCGGGTCGTCGAGGCCAAGGGCTTTTTGGATAGCTTCAGAGCCGAGGGACTCGAGGTAGCGCTCGAGGAGCATGGCCGGAGGCTTACCGGGTAGCGAGGACCAGTGCCAGTGTCAGCGTCAGTGTCAGTGTCAGTGCCAGTGCCAGTGTCAGTGTCAGTGCCAGTGTCAGTGTCAGTGTCAGTGTCAGTGTCAGTGTCAGTGTC